>CALDNG010000412.1 GCA_937915285.1 uncultured Desulfomonile sp.
AGCCGCAGACAGAATTCACTAAGCTCTGTGGCAACCTGGGTCTCAAAATTAATGTGAAAACCCCAGTGCTCAAAGTAATAGGTCGCATGGAGTTTGGTTATATCTCCAATCAATCCAGGCCTATATCCTGAAACTAATTCATCGCTGGATGACATTTCCGTTTGCGAGAACATTTTCCAACTCCTACTATAGTATATTCGAAAGGTTCAGGATTCGACACCATTGGTCACGTCTAAAAGAAGCTACGGAGCAGTATTGAGATTGCACGTCTCTCTCGCCTTTTCAGCCAACCTTATTTTCTTTCTGACCTGGGCCTCGCAGTTTCTCCTTGTATCCTGCTCCGTTTCAAGGATGAGTTCCGGCACAGAAGCAGGTTTTCCATCCGGGCCCAAGGCTACGAAGGTTAGGTAGGCGGATGCCGTATGCCTGACTTCTCCTGTGAGCAGGTTTTCTGCCTCCACTCGCACCCCAACCTCCATGGATGTCTTTCCGACCAGATTCACGCTTGCTTTCAGAATGAGCAAGTCTCCAACATATACAGGAAAATGGAAGTCCAGCCTGTCTATCGACGCTGTGACCGAGTTTTTTCGTGAATGACGGATTGCTGCTACCCCTGCCGCCGTGTCCACATAGTGCATTATCACCCCACCATGTACATTCCCAACCGGGTTAGCATGCTCCGGGTTCATCTGTATTGCCATGACGACACTGCTGTCATTGATCTTTTTGGGTTCCATTAGAAAGACTCCCCTTTTCTCACAAAGATTGGTTGCTCAGTGCGCAAACAGTTCAGACATACATCAATTGCCCTTGACTGTCACGTATCCTGGCCGAGTCTGTCAAACTCCAGCGGTACACCTTTATCAGGGGCTTTTTCCAGACTGATGGCGCTCTGGGGGCATTTGTCCACACATACCCCGCAACCCATACACTTATCCCGGCTAACCTGAGGAGAAGCGTCAAAGGAGATTGCCTCGAACTGGCAGAAGCGCTCGCATGTCCCACACGCCACGCATTTCTCGTAATCGATGCCGGCAACAAAACCAGAAGACAGAATCATAGGCACACCATATCTCATCAATGAGATCATGCCCCCGCAACAACATTTACAGCAATTGCAGATCGCAAAGAATCGGTTCAGGCAAACATTCTTGAACCAAGCTGTGTGAACGTGCCCGCGTTCATGCTCCTTCTCCAGCGTTTCAAGCGCCTCTTCGCGAGTCAAGCGCCGACTCTTGGTCGGGTGGTGTTCAAGTATGAAGCTCACTATCGGTTCCCCAAAAAGCATACAAACCTGAACAGGTTCGCAGGGTGTTTGCCTGCCATCCCTGCAGGGACAATCAAAAATGGCAATTTCCACTGGGGCTTTCAATATAATGTCTCTGGCTACAGGGTAGGGGATCACCGCCTCTGAGTCTCTGACATCTATGTCGTGATTAATATTGATAACTTTCTTGGCCTGCTCCAGAGTCAGAGTCCTGGAATGGTAATTCCTCGCTATGCCAAGTCGTGATTCAGTCGAAATTCGTGGCACATAATGTCGCACAGCAGTTTTGATGTAATGTTTGGTCCACCTGCCATAAACATACAAATGCAGGCTATTACCGTTGAAAAAATTGCTGATGCCCGACTTTCGAAAAAGCTCCCTCGTTGATGGTAGAAGTAATCTGCCACGCTCTCCAATTATCCAGACTGTTCCCAGCGTTAGAAGAACTAAACAGATCAGGGTTGTAATCAGTTCGAATGTAGTCATCACCAGGTCGTTCCTTTCTACCATCCCTAACATTCCGCGATAGGCAACATCACGGATACGCGTATGCGGTTCCAAAACGGCCAGGACCTTATAATTCTCCTGAAAAATTATACATTCCGGAACGAACCTAACCAACTAGAAAATGTCTCTTATTGCGGGCGTGGGAATTCCGATACTACAAAGCGCCTAATGATCTGGCGCGCATCTCCTGGTCGGTCATCATTTAAGTTTCGTTGATCCTGTTGCCCGCTGATTCTGGCTAATCAAGCCCACTTCTTTTTAAGCCACAATGGTAATTTTAGGCATAAGTCGTCGCCATTTGAAAAATCTTGACATGGTGTTTTACCCAAGCTAATATCCTTTGGCTTTCCAATTAGTGTGGCTAACCTGACCGGCCGCTTTGGATTCCAGCAAATCAAAAACATGCAAGGCGTAATCGCCACGCAAAATTATCTCTGGACATGAGTTAATGGAGGAAAAATATGTCCTACAGCAAACCCAACCGCAGCGCTGCAACAAAAACCAAAACCAGGGTGGAGCCGGCTCCTATATCCGGTATATGCGTGACCTGTCTTGATGGGTGCCCAGGTCCTTGTGAGATAGGACGCTCAGCAATACGCGGTCGAGAAACCCTTTATCCTCAGCCATTCGGCAAGATCACTGCCGGCGCCGACAAGGACTATCCTGTCGATTTTTCTCATTTTAACATTCAGGGAACATGCGTGGGAGCGGTCGGCGTAGAGGCTGATTCGGATCTCGCCACATTCCCGGTGGTGGACTGTAGCACGGCAGTCGGTGCAAATGGCGACATCAAGATGGATTTTCCGGTATTCACCGGGGCAGTTGGATCGACTTACATAGCCAGGGTAAACTGGGAAGAGATTGCTGTTGGCGCCGCTATTTCCGGGGTCATGGTCGTAGCGGGTGAGAACATTTGCGGTATGGACAAGGAAGCTGAGTTTAAGGATGGTCGTATCGTCAAGTCCCCTGAGATGGAAAGACGAATCAATGCCTTTAACAAATGGTATGAAGGCAAGGGTGGGGTCATTGTCCAGGCGAATGTGGAAGATACCAAGCTGGGAGTCCCCGAGTACGCCATAGAAAAACTGGGAATTGAGATCTTTGAATTGAAATGGGGCCAGGGCGCCAAGGACATCGGTGGCGAGGTTAAGCTTTCCACCATGGAAAGAGCGCTCCAGTTGAAGGGCCGTGGCTACATAGTTCTTCCAGACCCGACTTTGGACAGCGCCAAAAGAGCCTTTGAAAAGGGAGGAATCTCGGAATTTGAGAGGCATTCCAGGCTGGGCATGGTCACGGAAGACGGTTTCTATAGTGAAGTTGAGAGGCTGCGTAAGATTGGCGCCAAGTACGTAACACTAAAAACAGGCGCCTACAGACCTGCCGATCTCGCCAGGGCCATAAAATTTGCGTCAAACGCCAAGATAGACCTATTGACGATTGACGGCGCCGGTGGCGGAACAGGCATGAGTCCCTGGAGAATGATGAATGAATGGGGTATCCCTACAGTATACCTCGAGTGCATGATGTATGACATGTGTGAGAAACTGAGGGCCAAGGGCGCCTACATTCCACCGATGGCCATAGCCGGTGGACTTTCCCTGGAAGATCACCTGTTTAAGGCATTGGCTCTGGGAGCCCCGTATGTAAAGGCCATCTGCCTGGGCAGAGCGCTCCTTACAGCCGCCATGGTTGGAAAAACCAATGGCAAGCAGACAGCCGAGAAGATGGAATCGGAAGGGGCCACGGCTGAAGACGGTTACATGGGATTGTTTGCGGTCGCCAGCCAGCTAAAGGAGCGTTTCGGTGATGATTTCAAAAAGCTCCCGGCCGGCGCAATCGGCGTCTACTCATACATTGACCGTTTGAAACAGGGACTGCAGCAGTTGATGGCAGGAGCCAGAAAGTTTGCGCTCCCCTACATCGATCGCAATGATATTGTGGCCTTAACGAGAGAGTCAGCCAGCATCTCCGGCATTCCATACGTAATGGACTGTGATCAGAAGGAAATCGACGCTATTCTAAACAGCTAGACATCCTTTTTGGCCAACGGGGATAGCGGAGTTTTTTTCTGAACAAATATCATGGCTCGTGAGCCATACCGACAGAGCCGATTCCAGGATTAGAGTCCAGGAATCGGCTTTTTTCGTTAACACGCAGGGAAAAGAATTTAACGATTCGTTGAAATTGCGTTTAATGTTTTTCCCCTATTGTTATAAACTGAATGCCAGAGTCCATAGAACATGGAGCCGATCTGGCGGCCATGGTTTGTCTCGGGACATACAGGAAGTCACAGCGGTTTCATCCCCTGGCGGCGGTTTCAAATGGCAAGATTGTTTAATTCGAAAAAATTTTGGATAGTATCCAGTATCTTTATAACGCTCACGGTTTGCTTGAGCACGGATTTCCGGTCAATGGCGTCTGATGATCTGAATCGTACGATCCATGTAGGATTGCCGTTTAAAATTACACTGGAAACCAATCCATCGACTGGTTACCAGTGGACCCCCATCTTTGATAAAGAATTTTTCAGACTAGAATCCAGAACAACTGAACCGGCTGTGCAGCCAATGCCCGGATCCCCTTCGAAGGAACTGTTCACCTTTGTTCCGCACAAGGAGGGTGTCTCCGGTATTGTGTTCAGGTATCAGAGAAGCTGGGAGGAAGAACCGGTGAAGATCCTTAAATACAGACTCAAAATAGAGCGGTAGCTTTCTCAGGCTGTCACTGGATGGTGTTTCGCTGGTTCCTGGAATAAATCTGTCACATTTTCCTCGGACACAGGCTCGTTGGAAGAGGGTAGCCCCAGCGTCAATTTCCGAATTCTGTTAAGGAGACATACCATGTTAGAGGATTATCCCAAGGCAATAGTCACAAAGGATGGGACTTCCGTCTTGCTGCGTCCTGTGGTGGAATCCGATGAAGAGGCCTTGAGCATATTTTACTCAGAAATACCCAAAGAGGAGCAATGGTTCTTGCGCGACAAGCTGGATGAGCCCGAAACATTGCACCGGTGGCTAAAAAGACTGGATTATTCCAAGATATTACCGATCGTGGCTGTCAGGGAGGACGATGGCAAGATAATAGCCAATGTGCGCCTTCATCTGCACGTCGCTCACTGTATTGTGCATGTGGGGCATCTTCGTGTCATGGTTCATCCGTCATATCGCTCCCAGAGGCTCGGAAGCTGGATGATACTCGATTGCATAAAGGCCGCAATGGACATGGGCTTGGAGAAACTCTTTGCCGAGTTTGTCTCAGGCGTTGAGGATTCAGCAATTGCAGCCGCCCTAAAATTGGATTTCAAACATGAAGGTGTTCTCAAGGATTACATCAAGGACAAAAACGGTGAATACCATGACCTCATCATAATGGTCCGTGATCTGGCCAGTGAATGGAGTGACTTTTGACCAATCGGCCCTCAGTCCCTGAAACAGATTCAGAAAGTCCTGACTTTGTCATCGAGTCGGAATACGGTCGGATTCTTCTAAAATCCAATTGTAAAGCCAGTTTCTTTGACAACCTGGAAATGGATGATGGGCTGGGACACTTTTCCCACTATTCTTCCATCATTAAAAAAATAGACTCTTTCAATAAATATGCGGAGCGCGAAGACGGGCGTGTGACTCTGGCTGTAAGAGATCCCAATGTAGTGGTGGGCTACTGTATCGGATCCTATCCCGAGCCGAATGACAGATGGACCCTTTTGGGAAAACTCATGTATGAACTTGCAGCGCTTGAATTATCCAGAAATTTTCGTGGCCTTAATCTAGCTTACAGGCTGCTGAATAGCACCATGAATGATGATTTCTTTGAAGATAAAATCGCATACATGTGTGGCTATTCCTGGCATTGGGATCTGGAGGGCAAGAATTTGACGGCCGGACAATACAGGAACATGATGAAACAATTGTATGGCAAACTGGGTTTCAGGGAAGTTTACACCAATGAGCCCAACATCGCCTTAAGGCCCGAGAACATAATGATGATCAGGGTCGGTTCCCGTGTATCAGCAGAGGACAACCTGAGATTCAGACATTTAAGATTCGGTATAAAACCAAAATAGCCTCAGGTCTTGGACCTGAGGCATTAAATCTATGTTGCCTTACATTTGTTTAGTAGCTTTCCCTCCTGGAAAAACCTTCGGCTCAGTCGGAGAACTCTTCAATCACTGAACGTAGCCCATCATTCTCGGCAACCACAACACCAGGTCAGGCATGTAAGTCATGGCGAGCAACACCGTTATCTGGATCACCATGAACGGGAAGCATGCCTTTGTCACCCAGATCAAATCCTTGTTAACCATGGATCCGGTAATATAAAGGCTGACACCAACCGGTGGAGTGCAATAGCCGATTGCAAGGTTCACCGTCATCAGCAGACCGAAATGAAGCGGATCAATGTTGAATGCATGGAGCATGGGCAGAAATACAGGTCCAAGGATCAGGGTTGCGGATATTATATCCATGAACATGCCTACTACAAGGAGCAGGACATTCATGGCCATTAAGAAAACAACAGGGGACTGTATCGTTGATAGAACCGCCTCGGTGATCTTGGGCGGGATGTTTTCCAATGTTAGTAACCTGCCAAAACAGCTTGCCCCGGCCACAATTATAAGCAATGTTGAAGATGTGACTGCGGACGAAATAGTAACTTTTTTTAGCTGGGTCAGGTTCATTGACCTGTGTATGAACAGTTCAACGATAATAGCGTAAACGCATGCGATAACTGCCGCTTCGTTAGCTGTAAACATCCCCGAAAATATTCCGGCGAAGATGATAACAGGCAGCATGAGCGACCAGATACCTTCCTTGAAAATCGTGGCCAGTTCATGAAAACTCTTTATGGGCGAATAAACGATGTCCTTATTTTTTCGTAAAACAAAATAGGTGTAGAGGCAGGTCAAGCCTGTGATGAGGATCCCTGGCACATAACCGGTGAGAAACAGCCCTTCCAGTGAGACATTGCTTATCATGCAATAAAGAATCATGGAAATACTGGGAGGAATGATGACCCCGAGATTCCCGGAAGTGGTCATGATGCCGACGGTGTAGTCTTTGGGATATCCTTTCTCGATCAGGGCAGGGATCATGAATCCCCCGAGAGCGACTACGGTAGCGACGGTCGAACCGGATATTGCTCCAAACAGGGCGCAAGCTATGACTCCTGCCATCCCCAGACCACCCGGCAGCCAACTCACCAGAGCATTTGCCATCTTGATCAGCCTGGCAACAATGGTGCCGGTCGTCATGATGTTGCCGCACAATATGAAAAACAGCACAACTACAAGCGAAAAATTGTCCATACTGCGGAAGAGCGTTTGAGTCAGTAACAGGAGCGGTAATTCGGTGAAAAGCAGGAATCCGAGTACGGCAGTAAAAAAAAGACACAAGAAAACAGGTACATAACTCGCCATACAACCCAGAAGAATCAGAAGGATTATAACGTGGCTCGACTCCATGAAGCGCTCCTATGTAAATGTTTGCCTAGGCAATTGTTGTCTTAACGTCCAGATAACTCACCCATCTCAATTTGACGACGTCATTTCGCTGAACGGAGTTCCGTGTAATCCTGGTAAATCACCTGAATGGTTCTCAGCAAAACTGTCGCCCCCATCACCGGGATGATCGCATAAAGGTAGACAAGCGGAATCTGCATGATGATGGTCTTCTGATTAGTCATAACCTGAAGGGCTGCTATCTTCCAGCCGTAGTAAAGCATCATCAAACCAAAAATGGCTGTAACGAAATTACTGAAGAAATTGAGAGGGACCTTAAGTCGCGGAACGAGCTGCACTAAAGCGTCGATCTTGATCATGGACTTGTTCTTGACGGCTGCGCCTAGTCCGATGAACGTGGTATAGATAATGACTTCCCTGACGAGTTCTTCCGACCACGCCAACGTGTAATTAAAACCATAGCGCAGAACAACGTTAAAAAATAAGGACACAAGAGCTATTATGACTGTCAGAAAAAGAGTCCAGTCCTCAAAAAATGTAAGAATCCTGTCAATAACGTTTAGGATTTTTCCGATCATGCGACATTTCCTCTATATAAGGGTGACTTTCCTAAAATAGCCTCGGCAACAGAAGAGAATGAAAACTCAGGAATACGTAACGGCCAGGCAAGAATACCGACGGCGCCTTTGATCAATGCCACGTGTTTTTGAAAAAGTAGTTTTAAAGGAATTTCTTAGTAAGACGCTTGCCGGCTTTTCTGCTCATTGTCCCTGAGAAGCAACCTAAAAAAGGTTTCATGCATCTGAAATTTTTACACTCCAGTGTTGAGCGCCGGGATTGTTCTAAGACCAAAAGGGCCTTTTAAAGGCCCTTTTGATCCGATTTCCATTTTACGGCTTGTAACCGATGAAACCGTAAACTTCCTCAAGGAAATTCACGGGACGGTATTTGTCGCCCTTGTAAAGCTTGTTGATCTCTTCGGCATATTTCTTGTGGACGCTGTCACCAAGCTTGCGCAAAGTATCCATCTCGTCCTTTGACAGACTGATGAACTCAATTCCGGATTTCTTCGCCAAGTCAATCTGCTCGGTTTCCTGCTGCACGGTTTCCTTGCGGATTTGTATGCATACGTCTTTCACTACCTCTCTAAAGGTTTTCTGGAGGTCAGCCGGAAGAGAATTGAACCAGGCCTTGTTGAAAATCCAGATGAACAGACCCTGCGCATAATTGACATAAGTAAAATATTTCGCGTCTTCAAATTTCTTGGTGATGTTACATACGGACGGAGTATGGTCCAAACCGGTTATAACGCCCTGTTTGAGGGCAACAGGAACGTCAGGCCATGGCATTGCGACAGGATTGAAGCCCCAGGCCTGATACAGCAACTGGTTTACTGCCGCCTCTGCAGTGCGGAATTTGATCTTTTTTGCATCTTCAAGGTTTCTTACAGGAACGGTAGTGGCCCAACCATAGTTACCATAACCGGTGATATCCAAACCGATTATCCCCTGATGATCCATGGCGTTCATGAAATGTTCGAAGAGTTGCCCACTGCCAACAAATTTGTCAAGCTTCTCGAAGGAATCGATCAGAAATGGAAGATTTATTAGTCCGAACCTCGGACCAAGGTTGGTCGCCGCAACTGAACTGCAACCCATTCCCTGAATGGCGCCCATCTGAAGTTGGTTGAGAACCTCTACCTCGCCCCCCAGCATGGAAAATGGCTTGAAGTCGATGTAGATTTGCCCGTTGGTGCGTTTCCAGAGTTCATCGCGAATAGCGAACCCCGCATAAACGCCCTTGAGCACCGGATGAGAGACGTTTGACACTACACACTTGTATTTGGCCCCTGAAGGATCAAAGGCTGGCTTCCACTTGTCCAGGGATGGCGCTTGCGCAACGGCTAGCCCCACAAGTAAGCCCAAGCTGATCAAGCAGACCATGACCAAAATCGCCAATCTTTCTACTCTCACGTCAACCTCCTCGCTGGTTTTTTACTATGTTGTCAGGTTGCAATCCCCTTTCAGATGCCAAATATTATTATTCATCAAATTACAGTGACATCGCATTTCAGTCAAGAGAAACATGAAGCCCTGTTCAACCTGATGAACATTGGCGCCAAATTGATGCGACTATCCCCACACCGCACTGACTAACGCCTGCCTCAGTTTCACGTTAGTGAGGCTTAAATGGGAGATATTTTTTCCTAATCCTGAAAGTGGCGCGCAACGCCTGTTTTTTGGCAAAAGAATCTTACTTTATAGTCAGGTGACATTCTAACAAAAGTGGCTTTTTATGGAGCAGCGCACTAAAAAGCAAACCGTTGGATTTAAGGCTGCCTAATCAGCTTTCAAGTGGCCTCACAAGGCAATCCAAATATCATGATGCGCCCGAGGTGAGAGGTATCAAAATTCACATTGGAGAACTAATTTTATGTGGGAATGCAATCGTGACCGGTGGCTGTTTTCGATCAGGCCCGAAGTGTCCAGTTTTGGGCCCATACTGTTTTTTTGGGCAGGGGGCTCATCAGAAGCGCAGCGCCGTCCATATTTAATGCGCCTTTTGTTATTCCTAACCACAGAGGTCTATGCAAATTTAGCACTCGTATGTCTTCCCTGATTGTTTGTGGATTTGACTTGATAAATTCCAATTTTAAATTTACGATTAACATCATTACATTTTTTTGGAGTGACTAACATGCGCGAAAAATCATACCTTGCGGGCAAGACTATTCTGGCGGTGGATGATGAAGTAGACATTCTGGAGTCCATAGAAGACATACTGGAAGGTTCGAAACTTGATCGGGCAACGGACTACAGTAGCGCATCGAAAAAGATAAATACCCAACGATATGATTTAGTCATTCTGGATATTATGGGGGTGAACGGGCTTAAGCTTCTGGAAGAATCGGTGGCCCGTAATTTCCCGACAGTCATGCTGACTGCCCACGCCATGAATCCTGAAACTCTTCTTACCGCTATCAGGAAAGGCGCTATCGCATATCTGCCCAAGGAGACTCTGCCTGACCTGGAAGAGTTGCTGACTGAAATTTTCAAGGCTCATGAACAGGGCGATCCCCCCTGGAAGTTGCTGTTTGAAAAACTTGGTGACTTCTTTGACAAGCGTTTTGGTCCTAACTGGAAGGATAAGGACAAGGCCTTCTGGTCGGAATTCGACATCAATTATCAGGTGGGCCGCGGCATTGAAGAAAGACTGAAGCACGATGAAAGAATAACCGGCAGGGGTATATAGCAACCAATGGTAGTTTGACTTACTTTTTTCGAGAAGTTTGGCAATCCTTCGTTTTAAGTTCGTTCTTCATCGTCCGGCTAGTCTATTAACGGACATTTTTTTGGGCTCGAAATTTGAGCATTGAAGAACCTCAATTTCAAGCTCGTCAGCAAAATGTTCGGACGGATTAAAGTGATTTTCTGTTTTTTCCGAAAGTTCCTTGTTCCCCATCATGTGAGTCGTGAAGGAGATCATCCGTGAGAGTCGCTATCCTAAACCCGGAAACTGTTGAGTCGACTCCAAGTATGTCCTGGTACCCTAAATCCATTCAGCAAGATGTGATAGCTGGTTTGAGCGCCTTCGGACTGGACGTGGAAGCTGTTTGCCTTGGGGCAGAATCTGGCTCTGACTCCCCAATTAAGCGGGGTGAGGCGACGTCAACATCATATCTTGAGGCAGTATCAGGATTCATGGAAAAAGCGTCTGAATATGGCCTCATATTTAACTTTTCCGGTCTGGTTCCCATGCTTGTGTCGAGCATTACGCAGACCCCGATGATTACAGTCATTGATTCCTGGGAATACCTGCGATCACCAGAAATTTATGAATCTCGACCCAAGGCGCTTTGTTTAATGTGGTGTAAACTGGATAGCGAATCAGTCAAACCTTCCAATGCGGCCGAGATCAATTTGTGTCACACGGACAAGGCAAACTGGGGAGGTCTCATAGCGCGGGAACTTTTTGAGACCGATAATAAGCTGCTCAAACATTTACAAAAGGAAGATCACAGACCTTGGGGTTATTACGTGGTCCTGTCAGACATGGACGACCACAAGGTGAAAAGAATAGTGGTTTACCCCAAGAAAAGGCTCAGTCTGCAAAGCCACAGGAGAAGGTCGGAGCACTGGCTGGTGGTTAGCGGGACTGGAGTTGTCACTCTGAACTCGGATCAGATAAGGCTTTCCCCAGGGGAGGCCGTCGATATACCGGTGGGGGCTAGACACAGAATGTCCAACCCAGGGGAAGAGCCGGTGGTGTTCGTAGAAGTCCAGACAGGGGACTATTTTGGTGAAGATGATATAGAGCGGTTTGAGGACGATTTCGGCAGGACCTAGGTTTTATGGACTTACCTACCGGATGTTACTGAGTCGAGTTTCCATGTCTTTTTGCGCTCGTGCTCACCCTTGCGCAGTCCGCACGGATCATTTGAACAGACATTGCATTCCGGGTCCTCACAAGGATCCAGATGAACAAATATCTCGGTTTCTTCACCGAAATGAACTGCGAAAAATCTTTCCAGGTCTTTCACCTCCGAATGAGCTTTTTCAAGGCTCAAATCTCTGGGCAATATAAGGTGAAAATCAACGAATATTCTCTGGCCTGAACGC
>CALDNG010000413.1 GCA_937915285.1 uncultured Desulfomonile sp.
AGATATCCACTCGTGACTGGAGTTCAGACGTGTGCTCTTCCGATCTTCTTATATAGCAGCATGTTATCTTAAATACATAAAGTGTAATGATATTAATAGTTAAAGTCCGTTTCGCGTTGACATGCCATAACCCTTATGTTATTATAAATTCGTTCCTATAACAATTGAAAAGTGCAGCCAATTCAAGTTGTTGTGAGTTCTCAACAACCGGAATTCGGTTAATGGATTCAGCCTTCGCAGGGCAGGTGGGTTGGTCAAGGGAAAACTGTCCGCTGTTGGCCTTTGTTCCGCAAAGGGTATGGTATGTCGTTAAAAACAGCCTTAATTGCTATTACTTTAAGTTTATGCGTCTCGGTTTCTCATGCGGTAGCGTTTGATTTGCAGTCCTTTGACAGAGTAGTTGACACTGTTTCCGATGTGGCTTCGAGTTTGGGAACTCCTCAAACCAAATATGCGTTTGGGGTCAAAAAATTCTTCAACAGCTTCACCTCATATCAGTTTCCGAATCCTTATCCGCCGGCTCAGGACCCTCTGAGCCGTCTGGAATTTCCTATTGACCAATGGTTCCTGGGAACTCGTTTCACCTATGATTCTGCACACTGGAGCGCCTATTTTGATAGTTACCGAAGCCTCAACAGGGACGCTGCCCAGATGATGCAGGATAGTGACTGGGAGGATGAAACACAACCTTTTCAGAAGTCTGTTTTCAGTGAGTCGAAATGCAAGCTCAATCGTGGCTGGCTTTTGGACCTTGGGCTGAATCTTCATCCTGACTGGGCCATCTTCAGGCAGGTTAGTCCTGTGACGGGCTTGAGATATCAATATTTTAGTTTCACAACTCATGACGGTTACCAGGTAGGGATTGACGGGCACAACATGGAACTACCCGGTGACAGTATAGACTTTGAGCAAACCTTCTATCATCTCTACATAGGCGGTTTGACTACCGCGACGATCAACACGTCCGGGGTATGGCAATCCATCCCGAGGATGAGCCTCACATGCCAGCTGGATTATGCCCTTGCGACTGCCAAGAATGAGGATCTTCACCTATTGAGGGCAGGCGAGCGAATCACCCGAGACAATACCAGCGGTCATTGCTGGCATCTTAACGCCGCTCTTGCGATGGATGTTCGCAATAACATGAGGGCGAAATTCGACGTGGACTTCAAGCGAATGATAACTCACGGGGACCATGAGTTGTCCAACAGTGTCTATGACATCTATTTCTCTTTCTCGGGCGCCAAGGTCTGGTCTGATCAATTTTCCCTGACCGGCTTGATGGAATTCAATTTCTGATCACACCAGGCAAAGGGTTTGTGGTTAAATCGTCCATACCCCGTTCCGCTTTTTTTTGAATTATGAATGCCCTGCAAGTATAATCGGTTCTCTCAATACTGGAGGACAGATGAAGTGGGGTTTTATTTACAAGCGACTTTACCTGGCGGGGGACAACGTAGGCGACTGGATCGCCCGTCCTTTTCAGACCTTTATATCACTGGAGGCTGCCGGTGGGATCATGATGATACTCATGACTACGGCGGCCATGCTCATCACAAATTCACATTTTAACGAACTTTACCAAAGAATACTTCATATCAACCTGTCCATCGGATTTGATTCTGCGCTGTTCTCGCGATCAATCCATTTCTGGATAAATGAAGGCTTGATGACCTGTTTTTTCCTTGTGGTAGGTCTGGAGATCAAGCGCGAGACCCTGGTCGGTGAACTGGCCTCGCTCAAACAGGCAATCCTCCCTGCTGCAGGGGCCTTGGGTGGAGTGGTGGTTCCCGCTATAATTTACTGGTATTTCAATCATGGAACAGCCTCACAGAACGGGTGGGGTATTCCCATGGCCACGGACATAGCCTTCGTTCTGGGGGCTCTAACGATGCTGGGATCGAGAGTGCCAACATCGCTGACAATTTTCCTGGTTAGCCTGGCGATAGTGGATGATCTTGTAGCCGTCGTCGTAATAGCGCTGTTTTATAGCCAGGCCATAAACCTGGTCTATCTTGCAATGGCCGGCGTGGTCATATTTGTTTTGGTCATGCTGAATATTCTCGGGGTCAGGAATCCAGCCCCTTACATACTGGTCGGCGTCTTTCTTTGGGCTTTCATTTACGCTGCAGGAGTGCATGCCACAGTTGCAGGGGTTATCATAGCTCTAACCATCCCGGCAAGGTCCGCCAGAGACACACAAGGGTTTGCAGAGGAGGCAAAACACCTGATCAAGGAATTCAGGGACCAGCGCGCCCGAGATTACCTGATACACCTGCGTGCAGAAAACCAGAATATAATACGCCAGCTCGAGAACATGTTCAGGCAGGTTGAACCACCGCTTCAGAGGCTGGAATATGTCCTTCACCCCTGGGTCATATTCGGCATCATGCCAATTTTTGCTCTGGCCAACGCAGGTGTGATACTGGATTCAGGCCTGCTGGCTAACGCCCTGACATCCAACCAGTCACTCGGCATCATTGCAGGCCTTTTTGTAGGAAAACAGGTCGGGATATTTTCAGCAACCTGGCTGGCCGTCCGGCTCGGCATGGCGACGTTACCGGAATCAGTGACAATGAAACACATTTATGGTGGATCAGTCCTATGTGGTATAGGCTTCACCATGTCCCTCTTCATCGCAGAACTTTCCTTCACACAGCAGCCTGGACTTCTGGATGAGGCAAAAATCTCTATCCTCGCAGGATCACTGTTGTCGGGTGTCATCGGGACCGGTATTCTGTATGCCACAGGAAGCGGTGTCAGGGAGAAGAGTGCGTCCGAGGGGATTATAATCACTTAGGAAT
>CALDNG010000414.1 GCA_937915285.1 uncultured Desulfomonile sp.
AGTACTTGAGATTGGTAAGCCAGGTGAACTTTGTGTAGAAGGTCCCCAGGTCATGGAAGGCTTCCACAATAGACCCAAGGAGAGTCAGGCCGCATTCAGAGACGGCTGGTTCCTGACCGGAGACATTGCCACCGTTGATGAGGAAGGCTATTTCACGATTGTTGATCGCAAAAAGGACATGATCATATCTGGAGGCTTTAATATATACCCCAGAGAGGTGGATGAAGTCCTGTTTGCGCATCCAAAAATCCTCGAGGCTTGCGTCATTGGAATCCCGGACAATCACTTTGGCGAGAGAGTCAAGGCTTATGTTGTCTTGAAGCCTGGCCAGTCCGCCACAGAGCAGGAAATAATCGACTACTGCAAAGAGCGCATGGCTAATTATAAGACTCCCAAAATTGTAGAATTTATAGATCAGCTACCTAAAAGCGAAATAGGCAAAATCCTGCGCAAGGGCCTTGTCGAAATAGACAAAAAAACGCGTCATTAATTTTTTTTAATCTTCTGCTTCCACGAATTGTCAATTGACCGACACCCAACTTTTCTAATCTCCGTGTTCATGAACCGCATCGCATGCCAAATCCGGACCGCTCCTTGAGACCAAACTCAAGGGCGGTCGAAATGATCATGCCTTTTCAAACCCGCTAAAAAATATTCATAGCCCAACTGTGAACCTAAATAGCAGGCGACATTAGTAGGACCAAAAATATACACCGCGCTATTAGTTATATTAATGACGTGGATGTTTCTGGCGCCTTCTATCAGCCATGCGGCGACTCTGGCCCACCTGTTGGCTACGCAAATAACTATTTTTCAAGACGTTATGGCTCTTCTTTTTTCTTGAAGAAGCCACTTGTGAGTTGTAAATTTAGTGAAGCTGATTTATTATTTTTATAATGAGCAGAGCTAATACAACCTCACTCTGCAGTGGTGGCTGTAAAGTCTCAGGTCTTGTATGTCGGTTTTCAGGTTAAGACAAACGATCTCTTAAGACCGTAATGCTCTTCAAATAGGCCGTATAGTTGGTTGAGCTCCGGACGTTTACTTTATACGATCTCTCTTTTGATTTCTAATCTGGTTGTTAGTGTTTTGTGGGGATCATGACAAGCGTCCTTATCTGTCAGTGAAACTAAACAGACAACAATAAAAAGAGTGTGACTAAGATACATACGCGTTCGTTTCGTAAACAGGGCAAGAGACTGCTGAAACCCTAAAAAAGGAGGTTAGCCATGGTTTTTTTGCTCTCCCAGGAAATAGGGGTACCGGCCGGTCATGGCCAGTTCCGGGTGGAAAAATGGGTTCCTCAAGACAGCCTGATGGCTTGGTCTGACAATGGCGCAGGATCCAACGGCGCAGGAAGATGGTCAGTTTCCCCCTATTACCGGCTACTGAAGGTCGATGGAACTGAGTTGATGAACACCGATGACTGGAATCATCTGGCCGGTTATCTTCGGGCAGTTTTAGGGGACCAGGTAGTTCCTTATGATTTCCAGTTGTAGGGGCATGATTTGATCTAATTGTCGGGCGATGTTTTTGAGAGCATTCATCCGTCATCCATAAAAGAAAAAGCGAGGTAACCAAAGTGAAGGACTTTATTCAGTATGTGATCGAGAAAGATCCTCATGAGATGGAATTTCATCAGGCAGTGACAGAGGTGCTAGAATCAGTAGGGCCTGTCATGGATCGAAATCCGCGATACCGCAATTCAAAGATCCTAGAGCGTCTTATCGAACCCGAACGGACAATCATATTTCGTGTGCCCTGGATTGACGATCAGGGGGAGATTCAGGTTAACCGCGGCTTTCGTATTCAGATGAACAGCACTCTTGGTCCCTACAAGGGAGGAATCAGATTCCACCCATCGGTCAATCTGAATATAATGAAGTTCCTCGCTTTCGAACAGGTTTTCAAGAATTCCCTGACAACCTTGCCAATGGGCGGAGGTAAAGGGGGCTCGGATTTTGATCCCAAAGGCAAGTCCGACATGGAAGTGATGCGATTCTGCCAGAGCTTCATGACAGAACTTTACAGACACATAGGGCCTGATACTGACGTTCCGGCTGGCGACATTGGAGTAGGCGCCAGAGAGATAGGATACCTGTTTGGTCATTTCAAGAGGATATCCAACCAGGTCACAGGTGTATTAACAGGCAAGAATCTGAATTGGGGCGGAAGCCTGATCCGTCCTGAGGCCACTGGGTACGGATGCGTATATTTTGCGGCCGAGATGTTGGCTACCCGAGGAGAAACCATCGAAGGCAAGAAATGTCTGGTATCAGGATCGGGAAATGTGGCCCAATACGCCATGGAAAAACTGGTGGAGGTTGGCGCAAAGCCCGTCACATTCAGTGATTCATCGGGTTATATTTACGACGAAGAGGGTATAGACCGGAAAAAACTCAACTATATAATGAATCTCAAGCAGGTTCGTCGTGGCCGGGTCGAAGAATACGTGACAGAATACCCCAACGCTGTTTACACCCCGACGAATCCGAATGGAGGTCGGGAATGGCCATGGAACCACAAAGCCGACTGCGCATTCCCCTGCGCCACCCAGAACGAAATAGACCTCAACGACTCCATGACCATGGTAAAAAATGGTGTCAAGCTGGTAAGTGAAGGAGCCAACATGCCGACACGTCCCGAAGCCGTGGCGGTTTTCCTGGACAACAAAATCCTGTTTGCCCCTGGAAAGGCTGCGAACGCAGGAGGAGTCGCTGTGAGCGGACTGGAAATGGCCCAGAACTCCATGCGCTTGTCATGGCCAAGGGAAGAAGTGGACAGTCGTCTCAGAAGCATAATGAAAACCATTCATAAAACCTGTCTGGATGCCTCGCACCACTATGGT
>CALDNG010000415.1 GCA_937915285.1 uncultured Desulfomonile sp.
GACGTGTGCTCTTCCGATCTGCCATCTGGTTCTCCTACATCAATTTTTCAGCTTGATCTCTACCATCCCATTGTTGCAGGAATAGGACATTTTTGTTTTGGGATAGGCCCGGGACAGAAGAACTTCCTTGCTGTATTTCTTGTCACCACGCTCTGCCGATATCGAGAGAACATCGTCCTTGATTTCCAGCTTGACGTCCCCTTTACTTATTCCAGGCATTTCAGCAACTACCAGGGTGTGGTCATCTTCCTCAAATACGTCTACGAGAGGTTCCCGGACTTCCTGGACGAAGGTGTGACCGGATTTCTTGTCCCTGGTAACGTTTCCAAATGGCTCAACCTTTATTTTTTCTTCACCCTGTTTGCCTGCCCCGAATTTAACATTGAAGCCATAAACGGCCTTGAGGTCTTTTTCTCCACCTAGATTCCCAAATTCCCCTGATTGTTTGAGAGCCTGGCCTTTCTCGGCTAGTTCTCCCAATTTATGAACCAAATCAGCCAGGCCGCCCAATATCCCCCCAAAAGGCTGGCCTTCAGTGTCTGAAGGGGGTTTAACTTTCTTCGCCATCACTTTCCTCCGAGTACAGTCGAATACTGTACTGCTTGATCTTTGAATGCATTGTTTTGTAGTCAATTTGCAATAAACGAGCCGCTTTGGCCTTGTTGCCTCCCGTTTTTCTCAAGGCCTTCAATATAATTTTGCTCTCCACCTCGGCTATAGATTTGTGAACAATCTCCCTAAGTGACAACCCCTCCCACTCAATGTTTTCTGGGGGGTTGGTAGCCGGCTCTTTCTTTGAAGTCTCGGTATCGTGTAGCAAGAGATGCTCAGGTGTGATGTACTCGTTGGCCTGCAGGACTGCTCTCCTAATGGCTGCCCTAAGTTGCCTGACATTCCCGGGCCATGCGTATGAACTAATCGAGGAGAGGCATTCCGTGGAGAAGCCGAGCACATTTTTGTTCAATTCAACATTTGTGGCGTGAATGAACCGTTCGGCCATATGCATAATGTCTATTCTACGTTCTCTTATCGGAGGAATACCAATAGTGAATTCACTTAACCGGTAAAACAAGTCCCTGCTGAACAGGCCAGCCGCAACTTCGAGATTGAGATCCTTGTTGGTGGCGACAATCAACCTCACATCAACCTCGACGGGCTCTCGCCCCCCAACCCTGAAGAAACTTTTTTCCTGTATCGCTCTAAGGAGTTTGGTCTGGCAACTCAAAGGGAGATTTCCAATTTCGTCGAGAAACAGTGTGCCACCCTGCGCCATTTCGAACTTGCCAACCCGGGAACTGACTGCTCCGGTAAATGCGCCCTTCTCATACCCGAATAGCTCAGACTCAAAAAGGGTTTCCGGTATTGCTCCACAGTCCACCGGAATCATTGCGCTATCAGAGCGTTGACTGGCTTGATGAATGGCCTGAGCGACCAATTCCTTGCCAGTTCCTGTTTCCCCTTGAATCACGACTGAAAAATCGGATCCAGACACCAGCCTCAAATCCGAAATTATTCTCTCGACCTCTTTGCTTGGCCCCATCATGTCAGCTAGTTGGACCAGGGATATGTCCTTCTTTTTTAAAACAGGCGCCTTTTTCTTGCTGCTAAGTGACCTTGTGGCCAAAGCCCTCTTGATCTTTTCTATGAGGACCCTATTGTCCAGAGGTTTGGACAGATAATCAAAAGCCCCGTCCTTCATTGCTTCCACCGCGCCATGTACGCCAGAGTAGGCCGTAACCATTATGATGGGGAGTTCCGGGCTCATCTGTTTCGCTTTTCTCAAAGCCTCCATGCCGTCCATGCCTGGCATTTTTACATCCAGCAGGACGACATCCGGTAAACCCAAACGGATCATGTCCAGAGCCATTTCTGCGTCATGAGCAACCAGCGAAGTGAATCCCTCGCGTTTCAAGACCCTGAACAAAATGTCACAAAAATCCTTTTCATCATCAACGATAAGGATTTTGGCAAAACCTGGAGTCATTCGTCCCTCTAAAAACAGTTTGATATTACTAACGGTTCATTAACTATTCCGATTTAAATCCTGCTCATTTTGCCGCATTGTTGATTAGCTAAAGACCGGTTTCAACCCTAAAGACGAATCGGGTAATCGACTTGAATGTCTTTTGAAAGCCAGGGTCCCAAATTGTGAAGCATTCCAAGAAAAACAATCCCCAATTCGCCCTCTCCCAAGGTTTCGTTTATGCGGTTGGCGATGAACCTGTCCCGTCTTTTAAGAACGTCATCCTGGCTTTCCCTGATCTGTTTTTCTGAAGATTTATTCAACGATTGAGGGGACTCCAAAATTTTCCTGGTTATTTCATATTCTTCCAGGAGCAGTTCTATAGATTCCGTTCCCATGAGGATGGCGCCTCTCCTGATCAGTTCCAATAGCAGACGATGATTGAGACTCCCGGAATCCGCCAGTTTTTTGACCACTTCAATCTCGCTCCCATCGGAGGTAACCGCCAAACCGTCCTGATAAACCCGCGTAGTTGAGCCTTCTACGTGAAGCCTCGAAACCACCAGGCTTACCATTTCCCAGAATTTGTTCACTACATCCTGCTTGCGTTTCCAGCCCACACGGCCGACCTTGTTAAGATAGGCCTTCTTGACCGCTTCTCCAAGGTTACCCATATCCTGCTGAGTGTGGATTATCGGTATATATGTAAGTTTTCTGGCAACCTTAGGCGCTCTTGAAACAGTTTTCATGCCAAAGCCCATCATTTGATAGAATACTGTGGTGAAAATTCCATAGATCACTGACCATACCAATAGGTAAACTATACCACATTTGTGGCCCTTTATCTTCTATTGGAGGATTGTGGCGCGATAAAGTCGCTTATGGCGCGGAACACAAATTGAAGCCTTCTCTATCCTTGTTGGGGAGTAACTTTGAGTTCACCTTTGATCATGTTATAAACTGTTCCGGACAGCAATTTCGGGCTGAACAAGGGCTGCGCGTTGTTGTGTATTTATGCCCTGGGTTCTATTTGTACAAAGTAAAGCCTCGGGGGGCAGCGTTTGAAGATGGGATAGTAGGAAACCCGAGGCTTTTTCGTATTAGCGGTTATGTGACTTAAATGGCTAACTGTCGATCTTAGTAAGAGCAAATTGCGTGCCATGCCAGATTCGAGGTCTCGAACATTCATCATCGGCATTTCCGTGGATGGATCAGATAGCAAATGGAAATAATTATACTAGGAAGCGGAACGGCAACACCCAGGCTCGATAGGAACGCCTCTGGTGTTGTGATCAAGACCGGAAAGTCTACCATGCTGGTTGACATGGGACCGGGAACCTTGAGACGCCTGTGCGAGTCCGGTATTGACTTCAAAGAGTTAGACGTGGTCATGCTGACTCATTTCCACCCTGATCATGTGTCCGACCTGGCCCCATTTCTTTTTGCGCACAATTATGCCCATGGGGAGATGAGAAAGGATCATTTTTTCCTCCTTGGGCCAAGTGGATTGGAACAACTGTATTGCGGGCTGGTCAACATATATGGCTCCTGGGTAAAACCAGCGGGTGACAGACTGAAGATTTTCGAACTCAAAGATCACGAACCGGACAAATTCGTGACAGGAGAGATTGTCATACATTCAGTTCCGGCAGAGCATTCCAGGCCTTCCATTTCCTTACGGATTGAGAGCCATGGAAAAAGTGTGACCATTTCCGGTGATACCGACTACTCTGAGAGCCTTGTCCTCCTTTCACGCAATAGCGATATTTTCATTTGTGAATGCTCGATGCCTGATGGACAATCCATTTCCGGCCACTCGACGCCTTCTGTAGCAGGAAAGATGGCTAAAGAGGCTGATGTGAAAAAACTTGTTTTAACTCATTTTTATCCGCCCTGTGATCTTGTTGACACGGTTGCGCAGGCATCGCTTTTTTTCAGTGGCCCTATTGTTAAATCCGAAGATTTGTTAAAAATAAAAGTATAGCGTCTTGCGCACGACACGCGTCGCTAAGGTTGAGACAGATCTGACGATGGGAGCTGAGTTGATTATTTCAGAGGCGGATCGCAGGAACCAAGCATGAAGAATCGTTTACACCGTGTGATGGCCAAAGGCGTCTTCACGGTATTTTTCATAATCCCATTACTATTGCTGGTGCAAATACCGATCTTTCTGCTAGGCGCAGCAGCAGGAAGCTACCTGGCAATAGCCAGACAACTACCTGAAATACCTGAGTTAGTATCCTACAAGCCCAAAACGGTCTCGACATTTTACTCCGATGATGGGACGGTCATCGGCATTTTTTACAGGCAAAAGAGATTTGTGGTTGATCTGAACCAGATTCCCCAAAATGTAATTAATGCATTTCTTGCAGCCGAAGATTCCAGGTTTTTTGAACATGACGGGGTAGATTATTACGGCATACTCAGGGCCATGGGAAGAAATATCGTGGCAGGGAGAATAACCCAGGGCGGTAGCACAATCACCATGCAGGTAACCAGAAACTTCCTTCTCAGCCGAGAAAGGACCTTTTCCAGGAAATTCAAGGAAATGATTCTGGCGTCCAGGCTTGAGAAGGTTTGGGGTAAAGAAAAAATCCTTCATGTTTATCTCAATGAAATCTATCTGGGCGAAGGTTGTTACGGTGTGGAAGCTGCTTCTCGCGGATATTTTGACAAACCGGTCGAGCACCTGTCCACGGCGCAGGCCGCATTGCTCGCTGGACTCGTTGCCAGCCCGGCTAGATTTAATCCCTTCAAGAGTGAAGAACTGGCGCGTCAGAGACAGATAACTGTTCTCGGGCGCATGCTTCGCGCCGGATTCATTAACGAAACTGAATATGAGGAAGCCAAGACAGAACCGCTTGTTTTCAGAAAAGCGGTTGTCAGGCCATTCGATCTTGCGCCCGATTTTACCGAGGTCGTACGGCGTTATATCATCCGTAAGTATGGTGAAGAAAAACTCTACAATGACGGGCTCAAAGTTTTTACAACATGTAAGCTGGACTTCCAGCGTAGGGCGCTTGAGGCCATGGAAAAGGGTCTGGAAGAGATAAAAGTCCGTCAAAAGCACCTGGCGATATTGAGAACCATTCCTCAGGAAGAGATCTCCGATTTGCTCCAGAGACGCGTTACCCCCAACCTAACCGAAAACCGGATTTATCAGGGTGTGGTGACACGGGTGTTTCCACAAAAGAATGGAGATGTCATTCTGGAAGTTGCCATAAGCAAGAAATTGAGAGGTAAAGTCCGGATTCAGAAGTCCTCCGCTGGGGTCTACAAAATAGGGCAGGTCCTTGCCCTGAGGTTTAACAATTTCGTGGATGAAGTACCGGAATTTTTGCCTGATGACAATCCGCGGCTTCAGGGGGCCCTAGTATGTGTCGAAAATAAGAATGGAAATGTTAGGGCTCTTGTCGGTGGCTCCACAGGCGAACATTTCCAGTTCAATAGAGCCGTTCAGGCCAAGCGTCAACCCGGGAGCGCATTCAAACCCATCATCTATTCACTGGCATTTGAACAGAAGAGCTATAGTCCGGCCACAGTCATAATAGATGAGCCCATTGTGGTTGACCTTGAAGGCGCTGATGAGGAATGGGAGCCCAAAAACTCCAGTGGCAACTTCATGGGTCCCATGAGTCTGAGAAGGGCTCTGGAGCTTTCCAGAAATATTTGTACCATCAAGATTCTGATGGATGTCGGTTTAGGGCCGGTGCTGGATTTTGCCAAAAAGTTGGGAATAACATCTCCACTGGGCAGAAATCTATCCCTTAGTCTTGGCACATCAGAGCTTACATTGATGGAACTGACCAGCGCGTACACCGTATTTCCCAACAATGGCATTCATATTGAACCCATACTTGTGCGCCGTGTTGAAGACCGGTTTGGAAACGTTCTGGAAGACCATAGCGAAACCCCTGTGCTGGATGAATCCGAAATCCCCCACCCTACTCCAAGGGATGAATTCAGAGAGCAATTCATGCAAACAGCCCAGAGGTTGTCGCAGAATGCAAGGCCTGTGGCAAGACAGGCCTCTGCCACAACAACTCCAACGGTCGTCAATACTAACAGTCAAACAAAGATGATGTCTCAAGTGGACTGGGAAGAGGATGATCTTCTTACCGAACCATCACGCGCCAAGGCGGTGCTCTCTCCACAGACGGCCTATGTAATGACCTCTTTGCTCCAGGGAGGGGTCCGTCAGGGGACAGGGGCGAGGATGGGACAATATTTGAAACGGAAGGATTTAGCCGGTAAAACAGGCACCACCAATAATGCAGAAGATACATGGTTCGTCGGTTTTAATCCTGATTTTACAACAGGGGTCTGGGTCGGATTCGACGAAAAGAGGCCGCTTGGTAGGCGAGAAGAAGGCGCCCGCGCCGCCCTGCCCGTCTGGGCTTATTTCATGAGAGATATACTCCACAACAGACCCGAACGTGAATTTTCCATTCCTCCCCAGATAACCTTCAAGGAGATGCTCACCTTCCCGGCCGATCAAAAGGACAACACTGTCCCAAGAATGGTTAGAGAACCTATATACACACCGTTTGACGGCCTAACCCTTGTTATGGCGCCGATGGACATTCCTGAGTCCCTGGCGTCAGCTCCCGGAGGACCTGCTCAGGCATTGCTTGGAAATCAATCGCTTTTTGGAGGACCGGTTTTTGGGTTTTTCCCGAATACATCCAACTCGTCGTTGAACCCGGCGTCCCTAGGAGGAACTGAGAACACCTTACCGCCTCAGCACCCTCTCAGACAGCTACAAAACCCCCCGGCGCAGAATCCAAAAAGCTCCGCCCAAACCCCTGGAAATCTTATTAAACCTGTTTTAGGGCCCGCCAAGGGACCGGTTCAGAACCCGGAAGCTCCGGCTCGTCAAAAAGCGCCTCAACAAACGGAAATCAGATCTGAACCGAAATTACGTTAGATTAACTTCAACAATATCTTGAGGTTGAATGGGAGATCCTATGCGGGTTGGAGTCGCAATCAGTGGTGGCATGGATAGCGCAGCCTCAGCTATCATTCTCAAGAATGAGGGGCGCCAGTTGATCCCGCTGCACATGAAACTTTTTGACGATTGCAGAGATTCCCTGGCTTCTGCTCGGAGAGTCGCAGAGATTATTGGAGAGCCTCTACATGTAATCGATTTAGTGGAGGAATTCAGGACCCTGGTGATCGATTATTTTGTGCGTGACTACGGCTTGGGTAGAACCCCATCCCCCTGTCCCAGATGTAACCGCTTCAACAAACTGGATTTGCTGGCAAAACACGCATGGAATCTGGGTTGCGAAAAGATTGCGACAGGACATTACGCCAGAATAACTACCGATGAAGGGCGCCCTACTCTCCTCAAAGGCCTTGATCCATCCAAGGACCAGTCGTATTTCCTGTTCATGTTGACTCCCGAAATTCTCGAGCGAACCCTCTTTCCGCTGGGCGCTTGGAAAAAGTCGGATGTTCGAGATTTTGTTGGAAGCATGGATTTAGCGCTCGCCCAGAAAGAGGAGTCCCAGGAACTTTGTTTCGTGGAAAACAACGATTATGTGAGTTTCCTGCGCAAGATGGGTATAGAAGAGCGTCCCGGACCGATCTTTGATACCGAAGGAAACCTTCTGGGACGGCACAATGGGATCATAAACTACACTGTGGGTCAGAGGAGGGGGCTCGGGGTTTGTGGGCCACATCCGCGTTACGTGATTCGGATAGAGCCGGAAAATAATTCTATTGTAATAGGGCTCAGGGACCACACCTTTTCTAATGGCGCGCTCATAAGTGACCTGAATATAATTCGCCCAGACCTGGCGCGCTCTAAAGAATTCCTTAAGGTTAAAATTAGATCTACGTCCAAACCGGTTGATTGCCGAATAGTCAAAATGGAACCAAACCGTCTAGAATTTGAATTCCTCGAACCTCAATCATCAGTGGCTCCTGGTCAGGCTGCGGTTTTTTATCTCGGCGCCCAGGTGGTAATGGGAGGGTGGATTGAAAAAGCTATCCGGAAATGAGCCCGCGGTTGAACCACAAGCGGGCATTCCGTCGCAAAATGATAAACATAGTTTGCTGGTCGGCATTATCAAGGAGGCCGCACGCCATGCCGATGCAATTTATGTTGGGTTTTCAGGCGGTCTTGATTCCAGTTACTTGCTCTTGGAAACAGCACAGGCTATGGGATCCAAAAAGGTTATCGGAGTTACTGTTAAAGCCCCCACTTCCAGCGCGGATGAGATCTCGGAAGCGGCTATTTTTGCGAGAATGTTAGGGGTCAGACACCTAATTCTCGACCCGCCGGAATTTGACAGCAAGGAATTCAGAGAAAATAACCCGGACCGCTGCTATCATTGCAAACGTTTAAGATACAATCGCATCCTTAAACTACCGGATCCAGGAGTCAGAGCAGTGTTTTTTGACGGAACACAGGCAGATGACAACCCGGATGAAAGACCGGGATCGGCAGCCATTCGGGAACTCGGTGTTGCCACTCCACTGGCTCAGGCCGGAATCACCAAGGACGAAATTCGTCATCAACTCCGACTGAAGGGACTGTATCGCCTCGCAGAAAAACAGGCTGAGCCTTGTTTAGCTACCCGAATACCTTTTGGGCGCCCGATTCTGGAGTCTGAATTAGAAATGGTCAGAAAAGGGGAGAAAATTCTAAAGGATGGGGGTCTGAAACTTGTCAGACTGAGACACCACGGCGGTTTGGCGAGGATAGTAACCGATCATTCGGGAATGAATATTATTGTTAATGAATCCAAGGTGAGAGAGGAAATAATCGGTGGCCTCAAGCAAATTGGATTTCAGTTAGTTGCCCTTGACCTCGATGAGTATGGTCATGGGGCCTAGCCTACCCTGGAAATAAATACTTAACGAATTAGCTCATATTTCGCAATTCGCCCATCGGCATGTCAAGATGCGCATCGTGGTTTAAAAACAAAAAACCCGGACAGTCCGGGTCTTTTGTTCAAAATCATTTTTAACTGTTAGAGGCTGTTCAAAGCGATCTTTCCAAGGCCGGCTCCTCTTCCTGCGCTCGGGCCACCAATACCTCTTCCGCCGCATCCACCACCCGGACCGAAACCAGCCGGGCCTAATTTTTCTTTCTGCTCAGGGGTCAGCAAGGATCTGAACTTCGTACCCATGGTCCTGCCTTCAGCTCTCATTTTGTCCTGAATGGCCCATATCTCTTCTCTTTTCTTCTGCAAGGCGGACTCATCCTGTGGCTTTTTGGAGGCCAATTCCAGCATTTCGATTCTCTTCTGTGCCTTCTCGGCTCTCAAGGCTTCCTGTTTCTTCAGAAATTCGGTGCGCATGGCATTCATCTGGTCTTTTTGTTCGGCTGACAACTGAAGATTACCAATCGCTGGGCAACCTCCCGGTCCAAAACCGCCTCCCATCTGACATCCGCCACATCCACCACCGGGTCCGAAAGCAAATGCGCTGGTAGCCCCCAGCATGGCAACTATAACAACCAAGCCAACCATCGTCTTCGAAAAACTCATCTGTATGTCTCCTTTTCTTTAGTGGACTGCTTGTCCTTTATCGTCTCTGTTGTGTATTACAGATCAGCTCAAAAAAACCCGCGCTCTTTTTTTATTGTCATAAAAATAGTCCGATTTTGGGTCTAAAGCTTGATATCTTGCATCATAGATCGGAAGAGCTTCGTGTAGGGAAAGAGTG
>CALDNG010000416.1 GCA_937915285.1 uncultured Desulfomonile sp.
TCTTGTGTTCGATCTTTTGTGGTGGAGGCGCAATAGTCCCGCCAGGAACTTTCCTGTGAAAACCACCCTGCATCCATATCAATACAAGCACAAGCCCGATGGCAGAAGCTGCGGCGACAATCAGTTTATGGCTGGACATTTTTACCCCGTGATCGAATCCCACCGTTTTGTTGATGATGATTGAAACATACTATGACAAAGGGGCCCCATGAATCAAGAGGCCCCTTTAAGAAGAGTGATCAAATGTTTTTTGAAAACACGATGTGCTTAGTTTTCAGTCGTGACGAATTCGTCATACTCGATTTCGAAACGCAGCTTGTGCTTGGCCTCTTCCTGGGCCAATGAAAGGAATATCTGCTCAAGATCGTCATCACCTGAAGTTGCCGCCAGATCAGTGTAGAGCTTGAAAGCCTTCTTTTCCTTCTTCATTGCCAGAATCAGGGCATGTTGATAGTCAAGCGCTCCGGAAGGTTCAACATCAACCAGGTAGTCACCGATCTTGAGATCCTTAATTTTCTGATCGGACGGAGCAAATCGTTTACCGGATTTGATGTCCATGAGTTTTTTCTTGTGGCCTGCTTCCTCCTTGGCGAAGTTCAAAAAAATGTCTTTCATCCACGGTCTATCCATGGTTTTCGCCAGGTCAGTGTAAAACTGGACAGCCTGTTCCTCATTGTTAATAGCAAAATCCAGAATCTCGTCGACGCTTTTCCACTGATTCACGCCAAAGCCTCCATTGTAAAGTTATGTTGAAAACGTAAGAACTAGCCAAGTTTCCTTATTGCAGCCAAGACTGCGTCGTAGTTGGGTTCTTCAGCGATTTCTTTTACCAGTTCGTAGTATTGAATTTTTCCCGCCTTGTCCACCACCAGGACAGCCCTGGCTAGCAGACGCAGTTCCTTAATGAGTAAACCATAGCTCTGTCCGAAAGAAGCGTCCTTGTAATCAGAAAGGGTCTTGACGTTTGTTACGCCTGCGGCGCCACACCAGCGAGCCTGAGCAAAGGGTAGATCCATGCTGACAGTCAGCACGACCACGTCAGCTCCCAAAGCCGTGGCCTCTTCGTTGAACCTGCGTGTGGAGGTATCGCACACGGGTGTGTCAAGCGATGGGACCGATGAGATCACACAAACCTTGCCTTTGAAATCGGACAGTTTTACCGGAGACAAATCATTGGCTGTAACCGTAAAGTCGGGAGCCGGTTCGCCAATCTTGGGCTCCGAACCAACCAAAGTAAATGGATTACCTTTAAGGGTCACCGCCGCTGTTCTTTCACTCATCCCGTTTTCCTTTCCTTTCTAATCTTAAATATTCAGTCATCAGTATCAAACAAAATAATTAGGCCTTTCCCGTTCGCGTCCTAGTAAGACTCCTTCGAGGCCAACATGGCAGGAGTGACCTTACCTTTGAACAAATGGTAGGCGAAACTCTGATAGGCAATAACAATGGGAACCATAATCAGCGCTACACCCAGCATGATCTTGAGAGTCAGAGGGCTTGATGAGGAATTGAAAGCCGTCAGGCTCAGCGCTGGATCAATGCTGGACGGATAAAGATTCGGGAACAGACCTATGACACCGAACAGTACAGCGGCCACGATTGCCAGAGATGAAGAGAACCACGCTTTCCAGTACGACTGGGACGCAAGAAACACCCTTGTCAATAGCAGGCCTACCACAGCAAGCAAAGGAACTACAAAAAGAGCAGGGTTATTGAAGTAGTTCTTGTAGAGCGGGGTCGCCACATAACTGAAAGCCAAAAACGCCACCGCCGTTACCAACCAGGCAATCCACAGGCCTGAAGCCCATTTGGCGGCCTTGTCATGCAGCCTTCCTTCAGACTTGATACAAAGCCATATTGCGCCGTGGGTCAGGAATGTGACCACAAAGAAAACACCGCCTGCTATTCCGTAAGGGTTAAGCAATGTGAACAGGTTGCCCTGGAATATTCCATCCTTGTCAAACGGAATCCCCTGAAAGATGTTGGCAAACGCCACACCAAAAAGCAACGCCGGTAAAAAGCTACCCAGGAACAGGCATGTATCCCATACCTTTTTCCAGGTAGGGTCATCAATCTTGCCCCGAAACTCAAAAGATACCCCTCGAATTATCAGGGCGAAAAGTATCAGCAAAAGTGGTGTGTATAGAGTGCTGAACATGACTGCATACGTCGTCGGGAATGCCGCGAAGGTAACTCCACCTGCCGTAATCAGCCACACTTCATTACCATCCCACACAGGACCCAGCGAATTGTAAATAACCCTTCGGTCATTGTCATTCTCGGATATGAACGGCATCAACGTGCCCAAACCAAAATCAAATCCGTCAAGCATGAAATAGATGGCCCAGATCAATCCCCATAGCATGAACCAAATTGTTTCCAGCATGACCTACCTGCCTTTCCACTTAATAGGCTAATCTATATAAGTTACTCGCATGTTTAATTATTACCGGACATCAATGGGCTTCAATCCCTTTTTTGGCATGTCTGACAATCAGAAAGATAGCCGCAAAACCGAGGATTGAATACACTACTATAAATGCCACCAGCGATACTCCAACCTGAGACACAGCAATGGGAGAGTGTGCGTCCGAAGTCTTGAGCACATTGTAAACTATCCAGGGCTGCCGTCCCACCTCTGTGACAATCCAGCCTAGCGCGGCTGCTATATAAGGCAGGGGAATCGCGTAGAGCAATATTTTCAGAAAGCCTGGATATGATTCAATATTGTTTCGCTTCCACCAGGCAAAAGCAGACAGCGCTACCAAGAGAAAACCAATACCAACCATGATGCGGAAAGACCAGTAAGTGATCGCCACCGGTGGCCTCTCATCCACTGGCCAGGATTTGAGACCTCGCATTTCCGCGTCCCAATCACCCAACACCAGTTTGCTCATGAACTTGGGAATTCTAAAAAACTCAACCAGATTTCGTTCATTCTTTTCGTCTGGAATGGCGAACATTATGAAGTCAGCGCCCTTTGTGGTTTCCCATAGCGCCTCAGCGGCTGCGGTCTTTGCTGGTTGCAGCCTGGCCATTTCTTTACCGTTTATGTCCCCCAGACCTACCTCGGCGATCGCAAAAATCAGCGAGAACGTAGCTGCCAACTTGAAAGATTTTGTGAAGAACTGTGTCTGGTTTTTGCGGATGAGATGATAGGCGCTTATCCCCATCATGAAGAAACCAGCCACCAGGAAGCCCGATACTATTGTGTGCAGGTAATTGGTTATGGCGTATGGTTGGGTGACTACGGCTATGAAATCCGTAAGTTCCGCCCTTCCGTTACGTATCTCATATCCGACTGGATGCTGCATCCAAGCGTTTGCGGCTATGATCCAGTATGCTGACAGGTTCGAGGCTATAGCAACAAGCCATATACAAGCGGCATGAGCTTTGGCCGATAGCCTATCCCATCCGAAGAACCATATCGCTATGAACGTGGATTCCAGGAAGAAGGCCACTGTAGCTTCGATAGCGAGGATGGACCCGAAAATGTCCCCAACGTATTTCGAGTAACCAGCCCAGTTAGTCCCAAACTGAAATTCGAGCGTTATTCCTGTTACAACGCCAACCGCAAAATTTATCAGAAACAGATGGCCCCAAAATTTAGCCATCTTCTTGTACTCTTCATTCCCAGTCCGAACATATCGAGTCTCCATTATGGCTACCAGGATAGATAACCCTAGAGTGAGAGGCACGAAAATGAAGTGAAACAGAGTGGCTACTGCAAACTGCAATCTTGATAAAAAGATCGCGTCCATGTGAGGCTGCCCCCTTTCTTTATTTTTGTTTAATATGTACAGCCTTTGTCAAATCTGAAACATCACCACGGATAAAAAACCGCATAATCAATTTTATTTCCAATCCTCCAAGGCCTCCGCAGCCTTTGATCCAACTGTGTAGGTTCTTATGCGATCCTCCTCATAGGTAACAAATGAACTTTGATCCGCGGCCAGCGCCTGAAGTTTATCCGACAATTCAGGAACACAAATCATTTTTAGCGTCATGGCTGCAAAACCTCTAACGTGGGCGTCTTTTGAGTCCAGATACTTCGCGAGATGAGGTTTAGCGTTCTGTAATAATTCAGGTCTCGCTTTTGCCAAATATACAACACCCCACAGTAACCCACGCTGAAGCGGTTCATATTCGAGATAATTTCCATCGGGATCAAGATACGTGACGACCATGTGTCCGTATTCCCCGGCTATCTTTTCGTTTTTTGCGATGGAGACGCACATTGACTCCGGGGCTCCCCATCCTATTCCACCGGATTCATCGTTCAAACTCCACATGAACCGACGCATGATCACTCGAACGCCTTCCATGTCCCTAAAAGAAAGTTGATTCAACACATCCCCGATGCACATCACTGAACGCCATCTAGTTATGGGTTCACTATGCAACAAAAAAGAAATCAACGGATTTATTACCTGACGTTCCGGAAGCAGGATTATCTCTTTCAAACAATCCCTTAGATATTGCCTGCGCAGTATATCTAGAACCTTTCGCTTGAGATCCTTGCCTCCGATTCCGTCAGTTACCCTTGACATGCTGATTCTTTAACCCTCAGGCCCTATTACTGAGCAGCGCTTTGTCTGACCAGATTGCCTATTTCGCGTCCCAACTCAACGCACTTTTTTAGCGAATCATGGTTGGGGGCGAATTGGACACTTACTGGAGCCAAAGTCTGGAATTTCATCTCTTCCAGGGATTTTGTGATCAGTTTGGGGGCCTCTCCACTCCAGCCATATGAACCGAAAGCGGCCGCTATCTTGTTCACGGGTTTTAGTCCCTTCATGTAACAAAGTAGATCGGCCATTCTCGGCAACATGCCGTTGTTGAGTGTGGATGAGCCAAGAACAATAGCCTTTGAGTCTAGCAACTGCGTAATGATGTCACTGCGATGTTCAGCGGCCAGATCCACCACCTTCACGCTAAGACCCTTTTCCACCAGCCCGTCCGCTATCGCCTTGGCCATTATTTCAGTGCTGTGCCACATGGTGTCGTAAACGACCAAAGCCTTGTTTATTGTCTCCTGTTTGCTCCACTTGTAATAAGCCTCAACTATCTGTAACGGATCCTTTCTCCATATGAGACCATGATCAGGAGCAATCATGTCAATCTTCAGATCCATTTTCTGAACATCTTCCACAAGCTTTTTAACCAGGTTGGAATACGGCAGAAGAATGTTCGCATAATATTTTGCTGCGTGAGCCATCAATTCACCGGTGTCCACTTCGTCATTGAAGCGCTCACTAGTTGCCCAATGCTGCCCAAAACCGTCGCTCGAAATGAGTAGGGCGTCCTCCTTGATGTAGGACATCATACTGTCAGGCCAATGTAACATTCTGGTCTCAAGGAATTGAACGGTCCTCTTTCCGAGCTTAAGCTCCTGACCGCTTTCAACAACCTCGTAAGGCCAGTCTTCCCTATGATAATGATCCAGAAGAGCTTTTTTGCCTCGAGCCGAGCAGAAAACCTTTTCCGGTTTTATAGCTTCCATAAGCTCCGGAATAGATCCTGAGTGATCCGGCTCCACGTGGTTAACGATAAGATAGTCAATTTTGGTTGGTTCGATAATTTTGTAGATATTGTGAAGCAGGTCCATCTTGAACGGCTTTTTTACCGCATCAAAAAGGGCCACTTTGTCGTCAAGAGCAAGAAAGGAATTGTAAGTTGTTCCTTTATAAGTTGAATAGCCGTGAAAATCCCGAACAGCCCAATCAATGGCGCCAACCCATCTGATGCCATCTTTAATTTCAGTCGGTACTCGCAATTCAATCCTCCATTATAGCTTTCTTATCAGGAAAGCGCTTGGCAATCCCCTGAATGATCGGAGAGCCTCACTCACCGGACATTTCTAAGCGCAAGGCATGCAAGATTCTCCGTCAATCAGGATCATGAAGTTTCCTACTCCGGTGAGAAGGAATCCTTGTCAGCGCCACAAACGGGACATGCCCAGTCTCCCGGCACGTCTGCAAACGCCGTCCCAGCGGCAACTCCGTTATCGGGATCACCTACAGCCGGATCATAAACATAGCCACATACCTGGCACACATACTTCTCCATGAAATTTCTCCTTTCCTTGAACTGATCCTCAACTCGAGGCTTTATAAGTTTCCAACAGGATCAACCGCAGATGATTACCGAAGAAATATGAACACGGTTAAACCGGGTCTATTTTCCGGTGATCTTTTTGCCAATTGCCCTACCATAATCCTGAGCCATCTGAAGCCCTCCCTGAAGTGAGGAGGATTTCAGTCTTAACGGAGTTCCAACCATGTCCATCTTGAAGATGTTCTCCATGGTCTCATAAATCCGATCAGGCGCTTCCCCACTCCATCCAAAAGCGCCAAAAGAGCCTCCGGCCTTACCTTCCAGGTTCATCTTGGCAACCAGAAAGAGCAGGGTCTTCATGGTCTGCATCATCTCTCCGTGATAAGTTGCCGAACCAAACACATAAGCGTCATACCCCTCAAGATCCTGCTCCTTGGTCAGGCTGGTAGAATTGACCACAACAGCGTCCGCCCCTGTGAATCTAATCCCTTCTGCTACGAGTTCAGCAATACTTTGTGTCTGACCTGACCTTGTGGCATAAACCACTAGCGCCTTGGGCATGTTTCATTCTCCTTCCAAACAATAAAAAAATTGATCAAAATAGACCGAATGTTAATCCTTGTAACAATTCCGGGTTAAATTTAATCCATGTTTTATGTGTAATTTTTCAACCTCGTGCCTTTTGCACGGCCTTGCTACCTAGATCATAGGCAGCCTTCAAATCTTCGGGGCGCTTGAGAATATCCCCTTTGCCTTCAACCTTGTTCACACAAACGCTGCCGTCATAACTCATGTCCAGCGCATCGTAAAAATACTTGGCTACAAGGTGGGCGCCCTCGAAAAGATTAGCTCCCTTTGTGGCTCCAACTGCAACCATGTATCCGTTACCACTATCAAAGGTTTTCCTTTTGTCGGGCGATTTTGTCAGCATCCTTTTGCTCCACATCGCCTGGCATCTGTCTATGAGGGCCTTTAAATCGGAAGGCATCCCATAAAAGAACATCGGGGTAGCCACAATAATGACTTTGGCCTCCTCTAACTGTGGATATACGGCCTGCATGTCATCCTTGATTATGCATAGTCCAGTCTTGTCGCAACCACCGCATTCACTGCAACTCTTAATGTCCATCTTGAAAGGCCGTATCGTTGAAACTTCAGCTCCCTCAGACTCTGCCCCCTTGAGGGCTTCTTCAAGTAACAGGTCGCTATTCCCACCTTTTCTGGGGCTCCCGTAAATCCCTAAAACTTTCATTTGCTTGAGTTCCTTCAAAGACTAGAATGTTACGACTGTGTACCCTTCGAGCATGTAGCGACCGATTGACGGATGCCCCTTCATGTCTCCGAGCAGGTTCAAACCCGATTTTTCTATTTGATCAATTACCTTCATTTGAACCGAGCATGCCTTACACGCCCCTTCAAATAGATCAAGTTCCCTGGCCTGCTTGTAAAGGGCCCTAAATGGATTATCCTCTTTCTCCAGTTCAGGGATGAGCTTTGTGGCAGTACCCTCGACCACTATTTTCACTTCAAAACCTTTGCCGTTCATGTCCAGGGCATTTAGCAGGACATGAGCGAAGCATACCAATTCGCCATTAAAGGCTACCAAAACAGCCTTGTTCATTTTTAAAAACTCCACCTTGGCGTATTAACTTACTGCAACAATTACAATGACCAGATCGGTATTTTAACCGAGTCTCGGGTCCTGGCCCTGAAAACCACACTCGGGAACATAACATGTGACATTCACAAACTGACATTTTTCCTTGCACATTGAGCAAGTCTCAGGTGGAGCCAACGTTGCGTCAGACTCAAAAGTGTAGCCACATTTAGGACATTTCCAAACTGTTTTATCCATTTGATTGTCTCCTTTTTTAATAACTATCTTCGACTTATTTTGTGGACTTTTTGTACACTCTTAGGAAATTCATTCTGTCAATCATTTCCTGGATGTTTTTAGTCATGTAATGCCGACCGTTGTCAAAAACTCCGTAGTCGGTGCCTGCCATCGCGGAAGCTAGCCTCACAGAATTTGCAAAAAACAGCCACTGTTCCGTCCATTGTTTTTCGATTGCTTCATCAAAAAGGTTTTCCTGGCTCGCCAACTTTTCGTTCCATGCCTGGGTCATGATTTTGGTTGCGGTCAGTGTCATGGTGTCCGAGGTCTTCAATGTGTTTTCAAACCTCTCCCAATGACCCTTGACCCAACCTTCGGAATGGCATGTCCTGCATGTCGCCTGCATGTTATTTCTTCGTGTGGTTTGTTCGTCGGCCGAGATGAGAAATTCCGCGGCCGGCTGACCGTCAAGGGTTGTCGGCAACTGGAAACCTTCCCGGTTTTTGATAATGCTGGTGTCTGGAGATTTCGGATGGGCATGTGAATAAATGAGTCCCAGGATTCTCCATGGAAGCCTGTCGGACATTTGATGCGTCCGTTTAGAAATCACCTTTCCTTCTGCATCGACAACCAGGCTGACGTGGCATGTTGCGCACGTCGGCGCTGTGAAGTCTTTGCCTGCAGTCCAGGGAACTTCCTGAAAATTCCATTCTTTTTCCAGAGATGAGAACACATTACCGTGTTTGCTGACTGAATAAATCTTGTAAGCAGGCACATCCGGTCCCTTATGACATTGAGAGCATGTATAGGGCTTTCTAGCCAAGGCTATTGAGAACTGATGCCTACTATGACAGGATGAACATGAGCCTTTACTACCATCAGGATTCAGACGCCCTACTCCCTGATTGGGATACCCTTGAATTTCCGGAAATTCCATCTCACCGTAGTCTGTATCCCGCTTTTTGACACCCTTAACCTCAAGCTTTGTGCCATGGCAGGAATAGCATGATTCAGATTCCGTCATTCCGTCGGGTTTGGAGATGGCAGTTCTCTGGCCTTCAAATGTGACCGTTCCGTTGACCGCATGCATCAACTGACCATAAACCTTGTTTTGGGAAAGGTTGGTATGAGCATGAGCCATAAGGTTTTTGTCATACTGCTGTGACTCAGTGGCATGGCAAGTTGAACAGTCCTTCGGGGTAACCGTCAGGTGGGTCTTCTTTTCGTTGTGGACAAAAACATCCTTGTGAGTGTCGGGATTGAGGGTGTGACACTCGGCGCAACCAACTGCATGCCCCAACAGATTTGCCGGTATGTCAGGGGTCGAAACACGTCTCTGGAGTTCTCCTTTCCTGAGACCCTCAGCCGGCGTGGTCATGGAGTGCCGACTCCTTTTCCAGTCTTCGACAATCGTTGGTGTAGCAGTAACATGGCACGCCAGGCATTCCTGCGTGGCGTCACTCAAAGGAGCCTGGTTGGAACCATGTCCATAGCTACTGGGAAAAACCAGGGTTGCAAACGTGATTATTATCAACAGTCTCAATGTGTGAGTCATGGGTTAAGCCTTCTCATTAAACAACCTTAATGCCTGCCCGCTATTATTTAAAGCCTAGGTAACTATTTGGGCAGTTTCTTAAGTTCTTTGACCAGGTTCTCCAACCTTGGGATAGTGTTAATATCATGAACTTCAACGTATCTAATCACTCCGGTCTTATCAACTATGATGGTCGCCCGTTCAGCGACCCCATCCGATCTCAGAATACCATATTTTCTTGCCACCTCTCCGTGCGGCCAGAAATCGGACGCAACGTGAAACCACAGGTCTCCCATTTGATGCGTCCAGGCGTGAAGAGTTGGAATGTTGTCTACCGATATTCCAATGAGAGTTGCGTCGTTTGCTTCGAACAACTCTTTCACAATGTTGTATCCAGGCCACTGCTGAGAGCAGACCGGCGTCCACGCTGCAGGAACAAAAGACAACACCACGTTTTGCTTGCCCCTGAAATTCGCTAGAGATACCTTGCCGCCCGTGATGTCCTGAAGACTAAAATCAGGAGCAATGTCCCCCACCTTTACCAAAGGGGAACTGTCTGTGGGCTTGAGTGAACCCGGATTATAAACGCTGCTCTTGAAATCTTCCGCAAAAGCGTTTACTGCAAGCGCTAGAACTATGACCAGAGGCGTCAGCCTGAGCATGGACTTTCTTAGATAATGAAGAAATTCAGTCATAAAGTCATCCCTATCTTGAAACGAGCAATCGAGATATTGAATCGAAGAATTCCCGTGCTTCCCTGATCTCGCCAACCTTGATTTTAAGAATCTCCAACTGGTTGCCAGCTTTTTTCCTGGCAAGCGCAAAAGTCGGAGTCCTGATGTCATGAGAGGAAATCTTTTGTATGCTGAAATCGTCGTCTGGAATTAGCGGAAACTTTATGCTGAACTTTTTCTGAAATACTTCCACTTCATAAGGGGTATTGCCGGTTCCTATTCCAATAAATCGTACCTTGCTCCTGAGATTAGGGTCAGATTCAATCATCTGATACAACTGATTCACCACCGGAGCGTCTTTCTGGCATACAGGGCAGTACATGCTGAAAATCATCACTAGAACCGCTTCCGACCCTATCTGACCCAAGGTAAACTCAGGGGCGTCAGACAACCCCAGGTACTTCTTAGCAGCCACGCCCTCAGGAGATGGAAAACGCATTTGGCTCAAACCCTTGGCGTCCAGTTTGAAATCCTGAGCCTCTCCTGGCGAGACAAACATAGCTAACTGAAAGATTATTGCCAAAACAATCAGTAATCTTGTTCTCATTTTTGTGTCACTCTCATGCCTGAATCAACAGACCGTCTGACTGGCGCAGCAGACAAACATTTTTTTGGTAGCCCCACAAACCGGACACTTCCAATCCTCGGGGAGATCGCTGAACTGAGTGCCTTTAGGAATCTTGCCTTTCCTGTCACCTCTGTCCGGATCGTACACATATCCACAGTTTACCGTCTGGCATCGATACATTTCTTCTATTTTAGTCATAATAACCCCTTATTTGATCGGGATCGCCCTGTTGCGGGCTCGCTTCAAAAGTGTTTTTGACGAATTTGGTCACAGATTAGTCCTATATTCTCATCCAGATAATACGCTTATCCCGAATTTCTTGCTAAGTAATTTTTATGTCGTTTTGAAACCGACGGATGGACGATCCACAGATATTCGTCCCTCCTGAAATGTGTGGTTGAATTTTTTTACACCGGTGAGCCCAGGTGCGCGTGCCGTCGAATCATGCCCATACCTAAACAGGTTTATTAGGCGACGCCTAATCAGGGCGTCGCCATGAATCACCGTCTCTATCAAAAAATAATTGATTAATCCTAAGCCTTCCAGAGACCATGAAGGTTGCAGTACTCTCTGGCCGTCCACTCACCCGTTACCGGGAACACAGCCTCAGGGCTCTGTCCAGGCTTGAGGGCCTGACGATAAACTTTGCCATCCGAAATTATCTCGATCCACTGAATGTAGTGGCTGTCATCCATCGGGTGAGCAACACTGCCAACCTTGACTTTCAAGCCACCTTCCACAGCTTCCTTAACAGGAACGTGCTTCTCTTTGGCAGCGTCAACCGTGTTCTCAACCATGTTTTTCATCGGCTGCCCACAGCAAACCAGTTGTCCAGCATTGTCCACCAACATCTCAACCATGTTTCCACACACGTTGCATTTGAAAACTTTCAGAGACTGTTTCATTTAAAATTGACCTCCAGGTTTCAATAACTTGATCCTTCCAGAAGGATCTGAAATAACAGAGATTAAGTTCGAAAAAAACACAGACAGGATTAAACTTAGTAGGCCATTAGCAAAAATAGCCCTTCTACCAATTCTCACCGAGAATCTCAAAATAAGCTATAGGATGGGCGCATGCAGGGCAAATGTCCGGAGCTTCCAGTCCTTCGTGAAGGTAACCGCAGTTTATGCACCGCCACACTACCGTAACGTCTTTCTTGAAGACTTTCCCTTGTTCTACGTTCCTGAGCAAATCCAAGTACCTTTTTTCGTGCTGTTTTTCTGCAACGCTAACAGCCTCCCATATTCTGGCTGCCGCTTCAAAGCCTTCTGCACGGGCGGTTTTGGCAAATCCAGGATAAAGCTCGGACCATTCGTGATGTTCCCCGGCCGCCGAAGCTTTGAGGTTTTCCCGAGTCCCCGCTATTATGCCCGCGGGATAGGCGGCCTGAATTAATACATCTCCGCCTTCAAGTTGCTTGAAGAACCTTTTGGCGTGCTCTTTTTCCTGATTGGCAGTCTCTTCAAAAATCTGTGATATCTGAACCAGACCTTCTTTTTTTGCTACCGAAGAAAAATAGGTGTAGCGGTTTCTAGCCTGCGATTCACCGGCAAAAGAGGCCAGGAGATTCTTTTCGGTCTCCGATCCTTTTATTGATGCCATTCTGCTCTCCTTTTTAAAATCGATCTTGACTCTTTTCTCTATAAAAAACGCCTAGCGCTAGTTAGACGACAATGAATCCGCTGTGCAGTAGATGACGCAAGGATTCTCAGTTCACAGCTTTACATTGAATTAAATCACGTTGTGAATCTTCAACGCTTCCCCTGCATTCCGGACATAATCCCGAAAACTCGAGATGACTAATCACTATTTCGTAACCATTGATCTCTTTGAGGCAGTTAAGAGTTTGTTGAAGCTCCGGCAAACAGGCGTCCGATACTCTTTGGCAGCGCAGACACCTCACATGAAAATGATTTTCCATATCTCCATCATAGCGTCTCTGAGAACCGGACATTTCAAGCTTTTTAATGATTCCGCCATCCGAAAGGATTTCCAGGTTGCGATATACTGTCCCCAAACTTATGCGTGGCAATTTTGATCTGACAATGTCATAAAGTTCGTTTGCGGTCGGATGAGTATTTAATCGCCTCAACTCTTCAACAATTACTTTTCTCTGTTCAGTGGCTCTCAATTTCAGCTTCACTTCCAGCCTCACTTTTAATAGTAACTATTATCATTAAATAATGACTGCCGTGATTAATGTCAAGGACATGAAGAGTTCTGAGACATGATTGCAGCCCCAATCTGGTTTTACATTCATGTCAGGACGGTCATGTTTTCGAGACTAGGCTTCATCTTTTCCATACAGCGATGTGAACCTGAAGTTGGCTGAGTCGAACAGTCCCTGGTCTGTGAGCTTCAACTCCGGAATTGGGGTCAAAGCCATAAATGACAGGGTTGCAAAAGGCGCTTCCAGGCTGCAACCCAGGGACCGGGCGGCATCGCCGATTGTTTTCAACGAGTGTCTAACCTCGGATATGGGCCGATCGGACATCAGCCCCCCGATTGGTAAAGGCAATTTCGCTATTACTGCAGAGCCGTCCACAACAATCATTCCACCACCCATGTTGCTTATCTCGTGAGCTGCAAGCAACATGTCTTCATCACTCACGCCGACCACTATTATGTTGTGGGAATCATGAGCGACCGAAGACGCAATAGCCCCTGATCTTAGTCCAAAACCTTTTATGAACCCTATTGCATGCGAACCGGTTCCATGATGTCTCTCGATGACGGCCATCTTCAATATATCCTGCGCTGGTTCACTAAATAGTTTGCCCTCTTTTTTGAGCGGTCTGAGGGATACCCGTCTGGTGAAAATCTGGTCCTGCACAACTTCAATTACATTTACGGTTTCGGTTTTGGCAGGCACGTCAAGATTTGAGACTTTTGACCAGTCAACATTGAAACTGTTCGGAGTGGCTACTGCCTGTTTATCGCCCATGTCACTGACTAAGCTTCCTTCAAGGGCCACCAGGACCCCCGACTTGTAAACCGATTGGACTGTGACGCGCTTGAGATCCTCCAACACCACCAGGTCCGCCTTATGGCCTGGTAGAATTGCGCCCATATCCTTGAGACCGAAATAACTGGCCGGATTAATGGTAACCATCTGAATGGCCAGAACCGGATCAACTCCCTTTTCCATGACCATGCGCAACAAATTGTTGAGGTGTCCTTTTTCCACAATGTCTGAAGGATCCAGATCATCTGAAACCAGCATCAGGTTGCGCGAGTTCCCAGCGTTCATGACAGGTAGAAGATCGTTCATGTTTTTCGCGGCCGATCCTTCCCTAATCATTATTCGCATACCGAGGTTCAGCTTTTCCTGGGCCTCCTCGAGACTCGAACACTCGTGATCCGAACCGATTCCTGCGCTCACATAAGCTGTCAACTCTTTGCCGGTCAGTCCGGGAGCGTGCCCATCCTTGACCTTGTCCTTGAACACCTCTATCTTGGCCAAACATTGCGGATCCGAAAAAATCACTCCCGGGTAGTTCATCATTTCGGCCAAACCCAGGACCCTTGGATGGTTGACAAAAGCGGTCATGTCGGCAGATGACAGGGATGCTCCCGAAGTTTCGAACGGAGTGGCGGGAACGCAGGATGGGAACATTACGAATACGGTCATCGGAAGAGATTCACTCGAATCGAGGATGTATTTTATTCCGTCTAAACCGTGAACGTTTGCTAACTCATGTGGGTCGGTGACCACTGCTGTAGTCCCCAGTGGCGCCAGGTTTCGAGCCAGTTCAGGGACACTGAGCATGCTGGATTCCAGGTGAATATGTCCGTCTATGAAACCAGGGCAAACATAACGATTCTCAACATCCACAATCTTGTTGGATTCGTATTCTCCAAACCCGACAATTCGGCCATCCTTAATGGCGATTGAGTCGTTATGAATTGTTCCCGAAAACACATTCACTACCCGGCAATTCGTCAACAACAGGTCAACAGGCTCCTGGCCCATTGCTACAGCAATTCTATGACTAAGATCCATTCCGATTTCCTCCCAATTCTATGACTCCCGGGTTGGTCGGCCTTCTAGACGAGCGCTGATTCAATGGCCGTTCTGCAATAGCATTCGTCGAAATCGACTTTCTCAATAGCTTTGAAAAAGATCTGTTTTACCCTCTCGACATTTGATTTCATGGTTTGAACTATCATGTCCCAGGTTACAGGCGCTTCGCTTACATGCCACGAATCGTAATCCGTACTCATGGCTATGCTGGCATAGCAGATACCGGCTTCACGCGCCAATACGACCTCAGGCACAGTTGACATGTTCACTATGTCCGCTCCGAAACTACGGAACATGCGACTTTCAGCCCGTGATGAAAATCTGGGGCCTTCAATTGTGATCACCGTGGCATTGCTGTGGTGAGTAATATCCAGTTCAGAGGCCGTCTTTATGAGTATTTCACGAAGTTTCTCGCAGAATGGGTCAGCCATTGAAATGTGGGCTACCTGATCACCCTCGAAAAACGAACTTTTTCTGCATTTGGTCCAGTCGATGAACTGATCAGGGAACACTATGTGGCCGGGTTCAATTTCTTGACGCAAAGAGCCGCAGGCGGTAGTGGCGATAATGTGGGTGGTCCCTATTTCCTTGAGGGCCCAGATATTCGCCCGGTTGTTTATTAACGACGGCGCAATTCGGTGACCCTTGCCATGCCTGTTGATGAGGGCAACTTCGATCGAACCTACCTTTCCGATTGTGATATCGGATGATAGTGATCCGTAAGGGGTTCCCATCTTGATTGAACTTATGGACCCCAGTATGCTGGGATCATCAAATCCTGAGCCTCCAATTAAGGCTATTTTTGCCAAAATAATCTCCTGCAAAGTTGTAATCTGAAGAAACAATTTTTTGAACGACCTGTAATTATATACTTTGTTGATCCATTTGCACATCTCTTTCCGACAGGTTGGCTCTTCCCAGGGATCTAGTCATCTGATCTGGGCTGTAACGCTTTTGTTCAATATAAATAAGTGGTGAAAATAAATAATTAAATCATCTTATGAATTAGTTACAGGGCTGCTGACCCCGCTTGCCTTCTTCTTGTTAGAGCCTCGGGTTGAGTCAGACTGTGGACTGACGAAATTAGCCAGTTCTGATCAAAGTAAATAAACACTTGCGTTTTGTTTAGTTATAGATTGACTTTACAGCATGTTGTGCTCTAAGAATTGAGTATAGTATTCGAGTCATATCCTGCTCGTATTTTCAGGAAGGTTAATACCCTGGGTTGTAAAGCTCTAATCAGATTAATTCTTTTGGTTGGTGTTTTTGGACTTATAATGATCCAAAGCCAGGTCAGTTTGTCTGAAACCACCGAAAAGAATTCATGTTCTTTGATCGGCGTCAAAAAAACCGATCGAGTCGGCAAAACGGGCGCCGAACCGGATGGCGCGCCCGACACTGTATTCAGTCTTGACCTTGCCCCCAAATCCTCAGGCTTCATAAACGAAATCCAGATCAAGGCGACTCATCCTAACGGATCCTGGAGCACGAAGGGCAAACAGGGCGGAGCGAACTTTCTTGGCGTCGCGTTGGCCAAGAATCCCGCCGACATTCTTAACCCAAAACAGACCCAGTTGAGTCTGTCATCAACCCATGACAGGAGCTATCTGTTATTTGTGTCTGACGACGGTTCATTTGGATCAAAGGACAGGAAGTATTCTGTAAAGGTATTTTTCTCGGACGGAACTTCCTGGTCGAGCCCAGTAAAGGTAGATCCTGTAGTTCTGACCGAGTCTCCGCAGTCGGCTTCAGGGATATTCCCGGTCAGGATTTCAGCATCCCTCAAGGGCATATCGAATTACGACGCAGTCGGTGAGACGAGAAACATAGCTGGAGACGACAAGGCGGATGGGCTTTTCAACCTCGTGTTGGAGACCAGAGACAGGGAAATCACCGGTCTTCAGATAAGAAACACGGATGGGCAGAAATCGGCGTGGGACACGATCCCGGGAAGCGAGAATGGCCCGATAGGGGTCGCCCTGACATCCGAACCGGCCAGACTGATAAACAATCGTGATGGGTCTGTTAGATTACCGGTCAAGGACAGGGTTGAACTTAACCTTTACGTTGCTGACAACGGCTCAATAGCCGATGCTAAAACCAATTACAGGATTGCGGTGACATTCGAAGACGGCGAAATTTCCTGGCGTCAGGTAGACCGCTCAGCGGCAGCCTCATCCGACAAACAGTCTGATAGCGCGCAGGAAACCGCAAGCCCGGCGCCATCGGCCAAGGTCAGTTTCCTTGGTTCCTGGCTGGGTTTTGTATCAACGGACGCGGTTGGTCAGTATGTTGAAATGAAACCGGATTCCAGGGCAGACGCTGTCTTTGGATTGGACATAGATGTTCAGCCAAAGAATGTCATCACTGGAGTCGAGATCAATAACATATCGGGGCTTCCCAAGAAATGGGGTACCGGCGGCACAACACCTGGGGCCTGGGGCCTGGGAGTAGCTTATCAGACAGCTCCAACAGCGCTACTTAATAAAGCGGACGGGTCTGTTCGAATACCGATTGAAGGAAGGGTCCAGTTTTATCTATATGCCGCAGACCCCGGGGACCTGGCTGAGTCCAACCAGCATCTAAGAATCATTGTGCATTTCGCTGACGGCGCTTCTTATCAGCAATTCGTCCATAAATCACCATCAACCACTTCCACCGTCATCCCGGAATCCGACTCCCCATCGAGGGCCAAGGGTATCATAACCTGCGAATTCAGAGGATTTATAGCGGATCTGGTTAACACGTCGACCAAGCCATCCAAGGATGGTTACCTTGATGGAACTTTCATTACCAAGTTGCAGGTAGACGACAAAAAGATATTAAAGTTCGAACTCCTGGCTCCTGATGGCGCAGTCAGGTGGTCCAGCGATCCGAAACCGCCCGTGATGTTTCTCGGCGTAGCTATGTATCCCAAGATTTATCAATTGACCAATACCAAGGGAGGCCCGCTGGGGATTGCCGTTTCAGGCAGAAAAACTGTTTACCTGTATGCGGCGGACAATGGATTACTCTCGGACCCCAAAACAAGACTGTCCCTGAGAGTGACATTTTCCGACATGACAACTCTAGCCACGGACGTGATCAAATAAACGGTTTTGTCGAGACATCCGCCTTTCGCATTAAAGCCTTGTTGACAGTTCAAACCGGCTTATATATTGTAAATAGAATCATTATTAAATTTAGCGCCTGGAAGAATTGCAGGATGCCGGTGTGGGAAATGGACTTTATTCTGTATTCACACCGAAATTCCGAGGCACATGAGTGGAGGTCCTTGTGATAGTCGCAAAACCTAAACCCTTCTCAGAGATATACAACATGACACGGGGTTACTCTAAAGTTCTTGTAGCAGGCTGCGGAACCTGTGTAGCCGTCTGCCTGAGCGGAGGAGAAAAAGAGGCCGGCATCCTGGCGACCCAACTCGAGATCGCATCCAGGCCCACAAACCCACTGTTTGAGTCATTCTCGGCAACCGTTGAACGTCAGTGTGACAGGGAGTTCCTGAGGCTCTTCCGGGACGCTGTAGACCAGGCTGACGCCGTTGTGTCTCTTGCATGCGGGGCAGGCATACAGTTTTTGAGTGACATGTATCCGGAGAAACCTGTATTCCCAGGTGTAGATACGAGCTTCATCGGAGTAAATGAAGGGGCTGGAGTCTGGACTGAGCGTTGTCGTTCCTGTAATCAGTGTTACCTCGGAATTACAGGAGGCATATGCCCTATAACCATGTGCGCCAAAAGTCTCCTGAACGGTCCTTGCGGGGGCCCAACCAACGGGAAATGTGAAACAAGTCCGGAGCGGGACTGCGCATGGGTAAAGATTGTTGAGAGACTGAAGGCCCAATCAAGACTCGACATTCTATCGGAACGAACCCCACCCAGGGATCACAGGCTCAATGAGAGTCCAGCAAAAATAGTTAAGGCTGAGTATCAGACTAAATTTTAAGAGCGCCGGAAAAAAAATTCAACTCTAACTGCCTCATGACGGTTTCTGGTTTCCGGTAAAAAAAGGGACTCTGGTAACCCCTAACCAAATCAAAAACAACTTTTCCGGCTGCGGCTTTTCATCCACAGGCCGACTGGTTTGGGAATCTCATGCGCAAACAAGTAGCAATAGTTGGTTCAGGTATCGCAGGGCTGAGTCTGGCCCATGAATTATCATGTTTTGGTATAGGGTCTACAATTATCGAAAGATTCCCGCTTCCCGGGGGAAATGCGGCGAGATTTGCCTGCAAGGCCACTGACTCATGCCAACGCTGCGGAGCATGCATTGTGCAGGACTATGTATCCAAGGTTTTTGCTTGTGAAGACATCTGTTTGACATGTGGATCCGAGGTCATGGACAGTTTGAGGACAGATTCGGGATTCCGCTTGCAAATATTGGAAAGACCCGCATTTATAGATCCAAACCTTTGCTCCAAATGCGGGATTTGCAAAAAAGTCTGCCCCTCCCCAAACGCCATTCTGGTGGACCCTTTTACAGGATCATTCTTCATAAACTATCCGGAGTGCCTGATTTCTAGTGACATGCCCTGTGTAGCCTGTGAGCAGGCCTGCCCGGAACAGGCTATAAATCTTGCATTAACTCCGGAGCGCAAGGAACTGGACGTAGACGCTGTAGCGATTGCGACCGGTTTTGAGCCTTTTGACGCCACTGCCAAAAGCCGGTTCGGATATGGTAGGGTTCCAGGAGTTATCTCATCGCTGGACCTGGAGGATAGGCTAAGGCGCGGCGCTTTCGATCACCTTGATGAAGAAAATCGCCCGAAATCTATAGCGTTCATACAGTGTGTCGGTAGTCGGGATGTCAAAATCGGTAGAAATTATTGCTCGAGGGTTTGTTGCGGATATGCCCTGCGATCAGCTCGACTGATGAAATTCAAGTTTCCCGAGATGAAAATTTGCATGTTTTACATGGACATCCAGACTTTTGACAGAGATTTTGAGAACAGGATTGCTGCAGCAAGGCGGGAAGTGAACCTCGTTAGGGCAATTCCATCGGAAATCAGGCAAGGCTTGAATGGAAAACCGGAAGTTTTGTACAACGGCGCTGAGGATGAGGCGATTGTTGAGGAATTTGACCTGGTTGTATTGAGCATCGGAATGGGCGCCCAAACTTTAGTCCCCGGTGGCGTTCTGGAATCGCTCTCCACCACACAGAAGTCTTACGCTTCTGGTGGGGGGGCTTTCGGCGATATTCAGCCGGCAGGCGCATTCCTGGTCGGTTCGGTGTCAGAGCCAAAATCAATTCAGGAGTCGATTGAGGATTCAATAATTGTAGCCAGTCAGATACAGACTTATCTTGGCGACTCACAACGTGGGGGCAATGTTGACTAGCAGTCGTAACCGGAAATCTATATTCCTAAACAGGCCAGATATCAGTGATGGCGCATTTGCAACAAGCGTTCTAATCATTGGTGGGGACTGGATTGGGGCTGAAATCGAGCGCCGCCTTTCTCAACTCGGTCTGGAAGTTACAGTGGCGTCCGGGGTCTCCAAATCGCAGGCGCTTCCCGAACAGAACCATCTCATTCTCGATTCAATTGAAGGTCACTCCGGTCAATTTCAGGCTAAACTGATGAAAGCCGGTGAGTCAGTAAAGAAGATGTTCGGCTTTGTCATAGCGGCGCAACCTGGGGTAAATGAGCCAAGGTTTCAAAGATACGGACTCCGAAAAGGACCGAATGTCGTTTCATTGTCAGAATTCTCGAATCTCCTGGAATCTGGAGAGTTTCATCCTAAGGCTCACGGAAAATGGTTCCATGCGGCGTTTGTTGATGACTTGATTGGTGACTCAGGACCCGAAACTTTGGGTAAGTTTTTGGATATTATCGAAAAGTTGTCTGGCATTGAAAATCTTCAGTCATACGTATTCACCAGGCACCTGAAAGTTGCGGGGCCATGTCTTGAAAAACGCTACAGGGAGGCGCGACGGGGAGGGGCCATATTTTTCAGGTTTGACGATTCAGGCCCTGAGTTCGAATACGAGTCAGACACACCACGGATTATATTTACAGACCCTCTGCTCAGACTCGACTTCGAGCTTACACCTGACATAATAGTCATCGACGAAACCCTTTGCCCTCCTGTTGACCTAAGCAAAACCTTTGGAATGCTCGCTCCTCTTGAAATGGCGCATCCATATTTGCAGTCTGAATCACCACGTTTTAATGGTGTTTTAACTTCCAAGGATGGGTTATTTGCTGCAGGGCCATCTCGCGGGGTTTTCGGTAGGGATAGGATACTAGATGATATAGACGCTGTAGAATCCGAAATCAGGAAGAGTCTCCTGAAATTGGAACTAAGTCCTGACCAGGGCCCTGTGATCGACAAATCAAAATGCGCTTTCTGTTTGACATGTATCCGTTTATGCCCTCATGGCGCCATTACTTTTCACGATCGGGCACATATCATTTCCAGGAGTTGTTTCAAATGCGGCATATGCGTGGCTGAATGTCCCATGCAGGCCATTTCATTTTCCGAAGAGCCAGTAGGAGTGGACAGGCTAGTCGGTGAGAGCAAAGGCGCTTTGACAACCGGATGCTCAGGAAAAATTGCGGCGTTTTTGTGCTCCCGATCAGCGGCCCAGGCTTTTAAGGCGATAGAATTCATATACAAGGATGATGTAGAAGTCTTTGAAATCAACTGCGCCGGATCGCTTGAACCCCAGAGGATTCTGGATGCCTTTCGGAACGGCGCCTCTGCAGTTCTGGTAGGAGGTTGTTTCAAGGGTAACTGCGCTTCAGTTTATGGAAACATCCTGTGTGGTAACAGGGTTGATCGGATAGCCGGTACCCTGTGGGATAACATGACCGACACCTCGCGGCTAACTGAATCGACTGCTTCCGGCGGGGTCCTAAAAATGGACAGGCTCAGATTTGTTCACACGGCCGGCAATACGCCGGACATTCTGGCAAAAGCCATTTTTGAGTTGAAGAAACAGTTGTGACCACAGCAACTTTATATTGGAGCAATACTATCAACAATCAGACTAATCTTTTTCAAACCGGACAGAGGGTGTAAATGCCCAGAATAAATCTTAACGAACTGGATCCTTCTTTTAAATTCAGAGTAGCTGCAACTCGTGGAGGAGAGGGCCTGCAGGCCTGTTATGCATGCAAGGCATGTACGGCAGCCTGTCCAATTGAAAAAACGGTGAAGCGTTACGACCCCAGGAAAATTATACGCATGGCTCTTTTGGGGATGACAAAAGAACTCCTGGAAAGTGATTTCATCTGGCTCTGCTCATCCTGTTACAGTTGCGCTGAGGTTTGTCCACAGGACGTCCGTTTCACAGACATAATTTTTGCCATCAAGAATCTGGCTTCCCAGGAGGCGTGCGCGCCTGGCGGTCTTGTTGCCCAGAGAGGTCTTCTGAAGGATCATGGTAGGCTTTATGAAGTAAGTGATTTTGAAAACGAGAAGCGTATTAAACTTGGCTTGCCACCCATAGTCGAACACCCGGAGGACTATAATAGTCTGTTGTAATTGTATATATCTGAGTTTCTTAAACTCCATAGACTAGTCAATACTGGAACATTTATTCATGGAAGCTCTATTATATCTTGGTTGCACTGTCCCAATCCGAAATTTGAATTATGAGTTGTCCTCTAGGCTCATAGCAAAAGCGCTGGGCATCAATTTCAGGGATAATGAGGCCCTGGGTTGTTGCGGTTTCCCGCTGAAATCAATGGACGTAATGTCGACCATGGTGGCTGCGGCCAGGAATTTGGCCATAGCCGAGAGGGATGGTCTTGAGGTTTGCGCCCTTTGCAATGCTTGCGCTGGAACGCTCACTGAAGTAGCGCACACCCTCGATCATGATGATGAGTTAAGGGCAAGTGTGAATGAAAAACTCAGGACGGTGGGGTTGGAGTACAAGGGACCGATCAGAGTTCGCAATTTCATGAGACTGCTGTACGAAGAAGTAGGATTAGACAGAATCCGAAGCGCCATCAAAAGGCCTCTCGAAGGTGTAAAACTTGCCCCGCATTACGGATGCCACTACCTCAAACCCTCCGAACTTAATATAGGATTTGATGATCCGGAAATTCCGACAACACTCTCCTCATTGATAGAAGCAACAGGGGCCGAGGTGATTCACTATCCCTCTTTAAAAGACTGTTGCGGCGGTGGAGTTCTGGGGATATCCGAAGAGGTCGCAAATTCACTTGCAAGAAAGAAGTTGGAGGAAGTTTCGGCCTCCCAAGCGCATGCGCTAGTACTCGTGTGTCCTTTCTGCAATGTAATGTACGAGGGTCAGCAGAAAAAGATTGGCAAGACGTCAGGTCTTGACCTAAAAGTGCCGGTGGTTTATTATCCTCAAGTTTTAGGCTTAGCCTTGGGGATGAGTTCCGATGAACTAGGCTTCAAACTGAACCGCGTCAAACCTTCCGCCATGCTAAAGATGGTTGAAGGATAGCCGGATTTTCGAATATCTATCCCAAACCATTCTATTTTATCAGGATGGAGAGCAGCATTCAATTGCGAGGAGACAATCATGGAATACGCAGGTTATGTGTTTCCGGATGATCTAAAATTCGAAAAAAATCATTACTGGGCAAAAGTTGATGGCGATGTCGTCATTACAGGAGCCGGTGAATTCATTTCTAAACAGGCTGGCGAAATCACCTTCGTAGATTTACCTGAAGAAGGGGACCAACTAACTCAAGGCAAACCTTTCGGTTCCATCGAATCCGGTAAATGGGTCGGTAGAATTTACGCTGTTGTTTCAGGGGAAGTGGTTGAAGTAAACTCCGCTCTCGAGGATGAACCTGAAAAAATTAATGAAGCCCCATACGGAGATGGTTGGATTTGCAAGATCAAGCCGTCCAACCTCGCAGCCGAGCTTACTAATCTTATGGGCCCGGATGACACACTCAGGAAATTCATCGATGAAGAGATCAGCAAGGTAGGCGAACAGAAATAGCTGCTCCTTCTTAGAATAATAATAGTCCTGATTGAATGAAATTCTTTGTAGGCTAGCGTGGCCGGACATTTTGTCTGGTCATTCTGCCTTCTATTTTTTTAATCCGGTAAAAATTTTTGCATTGCGTGCCTGGCGCTTCAAGACAATTTTGGTGGCTTGGGAACTCCCGAAACTGTTATTGAGCGCTTGAAATGACGCAAGAAGCCGGTAAATCTTTTGACGGAGAAATCCTATGGAAACAGGAACACTTACGGTTAAACGTGGTCATGCCCAGATGCTGAAGGGCGGTGTGATCATGGATGTGGTTACCCCAGAGCACGCTAGAATCGCCGAGGAGGCCGGCGCATGCGCAGTTATGGCTCTTGAACGAGTCCCGGCCGATATAAGAGCCCATGGCGGGGTTGCAAGGATGAGCGATCCGGGGTTGATTCTTGAGATCATGTCATGTGTTTCGATACCTGTCATGGCCAAATGCAGAATCGGGCATTTTGTCGAGGCCCAGATACTGGAAGCTATTGGGGTTGATTACATTGATGAGAGTGAAGTCCTCACGCCGGCCGACGAACATCATCACATAGACAAACGTGACTTCAAGGTTCCTTTTGTCTGCGGCTGCAGGAACCTGGGCGAAGCCCTCAGGAGAATATCCGAAGGCGCCGCCATGATACGTACCAAAGGGGAAGCCGGAACCGGGGACGTCGTAGAGGCGGTTAGACACGCCAGATCGGTTGTTGGAGAAATCAATAGAATATCGGTGATGAGATCTGATGAACTGGCGACTTACGCCAAAGAAATAGGCGCATCTCTGGATCTTGTACGTGAAACGGCAGAAAAGAAGAGGCTTCCAGTGGTCAATTTTGCAGCTGGGGGAGTCGCTACGCCGGCCGACGCTGCGATGATGATGCAGTTGGGCATGGACGGAGTATTTGTGGGATCCGGAATATTCAAAAGTGGTAACCCTTCGGCAAGGGCAAAGGCCATAGTTCAGGCAGTTACCCATTTTAACAATCCCAAGGTCTTAGCCGACGTTAGCAAGGGGCTAG
>CALDNG010000417.1 GCA_937915285.1 uncultured Desulfomonile sp.
CCGTGCCGTTCTCCTTGAAGAACCTACGCACCCGGATGATGTTGGGGTGGTTAAGGCGATTCAGTCGCCGCGCCTCTTCCAGGAACTGTTCCAGCCCCCAGTTGAAGTCCCCCTCCGTATTGCTGGACCGGGGCCGAACCGTATAGGCCGAGGCCGTCCGTCGTGCCGTTTCAATGGGCAGGTATTCCTTGACAGCCACCAAGCAATCCAGCGTGCTGTCGTGGGCCAAATAGGTTATCCCGAAGCCGCCTTCTCCAATAACCTTCTGCAATCGGTATTCCAGCAGCTCATATCCGCTGGGTAACGCTTCAGTGTGTTCGGTAGTCATGTGAAGACCTGCGTTTTGATAAGGGGCTCAACAATATTCGGACAAGCGGTTGAGGCATGTGCTCAAGTCGGCGGCTTTGTCAAATCTTTCGCTCAGGAATTTCCAAGTTTTTATCGGACTTTTCGCATAGCCCACCCACCAAATCCCCATGAAAGGAATATTTGAGCGTGCTCCGGTTGAATTTGTAACCTTCAACGTAGATCCAGTCTGAATCGACAGAACTGATGGCCAGCACCTCGTTGTTGTGCGCCCTTTGCCAGGAATCGTAGAAACCATTGGCATCAAATTCGAAATAATAGGCAACAAAGCGTTGAGGATTGAAGGCGATGTTAAAAGACTGCGTTCCTGAACTGGTCTTGCCGTCGACAGTCAACGTATATTGACCAGAGCAGCGCAAGGTGAACGGTTGGGTTTTCTTAAAGGTGTCCGTTTCTTTAGACATGGCTAAAGCATACGCACGTGCCTCTGCTTCCGATTTAGGGTCGGAACAACCATAGCTGCTGGCCAACAAGAACAATGACAACATGCCATGGGCGCAACGAGTCCAGAACGATTTCATGGAAGCAACACCTTTTTGATATACCAGGGAAAAGACGCTCGTATGGCGAGATAATAAAGTGCGGAGATCAGAATAAAGGTGAAGAGAAAGCCGGTGGATGCGAGGGTGTCAAGGGTTGAGCCTACTTCCACGGGCGAAAAATTGGATTGGTATGCGACAAGGCCAACCATGACGCACAGGGATATGGCCCACACGGAAAGCAGGGAAAGCAAAGAGAACGACTTTGTTTCTTCCGCTGTAGGCGAGCGATTCTGGTCTCTCTTGAAAACGATGGCCGCTATTATGCTCGACAGGCAGACGATGATAACGTTATGAACAATACTGCTCTGAAGGTTGAGGTAAATTCTTGCCACCGAGTGAGCCAAAACAAGCACTAGATATCTCGCAGAAAATATCAACACATATTTTTTCATGTTAATGACACTCCGCAATCTTCAAGAATTGGAAATCATTGCATTCAGTCAGGAATCGGGATATTCCTTTCGGGCACCTCATCCCGATGCTTATCCAGAACAGTCTCCAACAACCTTAGCCACTCAATCCACCGCGCCCGCCCATCCGGCAGGCTCTTGATCAGATACTCTCTTGAGCAAAATTGCGCCAAGGGCGACTGATAAAAGGACAGTATCCGTTCCGGTTCAGCGACCTCCGTCTTTTTCTCATAGGAAAGCTGGTTGCCCGCGTCGTAGACCCGTAGCGCTACCCGCCACGTCTCCCCGCGCCAGCAGTCCACGTCCATGGTTTCAACCTGGGATGATGTAGGGCTATTTTCATCCGCATCGCGGTCATGGCGGTAGTGGATCCGGGGCAGGCCATCCCGGCCTTGCTTTCCTGTCAGGGCCACATAGACGCGTGAGCCACGCCTCGCGTCGAGTTCGATCCACTTCCCGACGGCCTGGTCTTCAAGTGTCTGCCAGTCGGGCAAGTTCCAGACCTCATCGGTGGCGGCATGGACGCGGGCGGTAAGTGGCACCAGCAAGGCGATGCCCAGGAAGATAATTTTTCGAGATTTCAGCACGTCGTTTCCTCGCTTGATCGGCAGGAATCCGGCAACAGCCGCCGGCCATGTCGGTAAGACGTGCGGGTAGCAGGGTTGTCAGGTGCAATATTATCGAATGCCTCTGACACCACCAGCTCTTGTCCGTCTAGGCAGCATGTATGACGAAGCTCACAGACAAGCTGGTGGTCCAGCTAGCCGGTGCGTACGGGGAGCCTTCGATTTCAGATACTTCTGTGTCACAGCCAACGGATAAAATGGACGCACCACGTAAACTGAAGAGACTTTGCCTGGTATGGAGTTCGCCCGATTCACGGACCTGTGCGCTCAGTCCAAGCATGAGCTTACTGCCCGCAACGCCTTGTGGAGCGAGTTGTACGACGCCTTCTACCGGCGCCTATGTGCCTTCGCCCGCGGCAAGATGCTCTCACCCCTGCGCAAGGGTGAAGCCCACGACTTCGCCGCCGATGCCCTGGCCCGCATCGTCGAGCTCTGCCACATGGTGAATTCCAACATCTATTCCGTCCTCTGCTCGGAGGTGCGCAACCGGATCATTGATGAGGCTCGCCGCGACAAGCGTTTCGCGGCGGAGGTCCAGGTGGATGATGGCTTGGAATCTTGCGGAGAGGACGAAGGGTCCGAGGCGAGTGCCAAGGCAGAATTCAGCCCGGACAGCGATCC
>CALDNG010000418.1 GCA_937915285.1 uncultured Desulfomonile sp.
GTGAATGCTTGTCATAACTCCTCTTTCCAAACTAAAATGAGACCATGAGTCTGAGGATCAGACTTGAGTCGATGCGCTGTAAATTCAGACGCTTTGAAAAATAATAACAGCATTATACGGCGCCATTTTACAAAATGGAAGCCAAGAGCGACTCAGACACAGGATACAGCGTTTTTACTTGAAGAAACACGCATGTTCTGCTACGAGTTGCGAGTCTGTTCAGCTTTCATATAATGTTTTGCCGAGATTTTGAACTGTTTTTGTCTCAAATTCCGCCATTCGGTTCAATTACGGACCCATTACACATACGAGTGGAGCCTGGCGTTTTGCTGGAAACAAACAAGGATGGAAAGACTCTGGTAAGTGTGGTTGTTCCCATTTACAGGGAAGAAAATAATGTTGAGCCACTCGTTGATCGTCTCAGGAAAATATTTGAGAAGCTTGATCTGGAATGGGAATTGATCTTTGCGTTGGATCCCAGTCCTGATTCGACCGAACAGAAGATCAACTCCCTTATCGATAGGGGCGCCCCTATTAGGCTAATCACCTTCTCGAGGCGCATCGGAAAACCGCTGTCGCTTGTGGCCGGACTCGATCACGTCACCGGCGACGCCTGCATTGTCATAGACGCAGACCTACAGGACCCACCTGAACTGATCGAAGAGATGATCTCCGAATGGCGCAACGGATACAAGGTAGTTGCAGCTCAACGTGTTTCAAGGAAGGGTGAAAGCTTCCTCTATCTTAAATCTGCCGAGCTGTTCTACTGGATCCTGGACAAGTTTTCTGATGTAAAAATCCCGCGCAACACGGGTGATTTCCGACTACTTGACGCCAGGGTAGTCTCCGAAATATGCAGGATCAGGGAAAGACACGGCTTTCTTAGAGGCATGAACGCCCTAGCAGGTTTTCCGACAAAACTGATTCCTTTTGACAGGGACCCTAGGCTGTCCGGTAAAACTCAGATATCTCTCATGGGCGCCTTGAACATAGCCCTGGATGGCATCGTCCCTTTCAGCAGGGCGCCTTTAAGAATGATATTCGTATTAGGCGCAGCGTGGCTAGGTCTGTCCGCCATCTCAACCATACTCTGGATACTCTCCTGCGCCATAACCGGCCCCTCACCCAATTGGCCCTCCATCCTTCTGGCGTTCCTGATCCTGTTGTGCACTGGAATATGCGTCACATGCATGGGAGTGTTAGGGGAATACCTTATGAGGACTTATGAGGAGACTCGGGACAGGCCACTATATGTGGTTGACAAAATTGTCGAATCTGAAAGCATTTCAAGAAAACTTGCCGAAAAGTTGGGAAAATGAAGACGTTAGTAACTGGCGGGGCCGGATTCATCGGTAGCCATTTAGTCGATGAACTGGTTCGGAGAGATAATGAGGTTGTTGTTTATGACAACCTTTCCACAGGGTTCAGGAAACACATAGATGAATTGATTCTGAATGAACGAGTTCAATTTGTCATTGGCGACATACTTGATCAGGATCTACTCAATTCTGCCATGTCAGGGGTAGATCGGGTTTTCCATCTTGCCGCCAATGCCGATGTCCGCGGTGGTAAGGCCAACACGCAGATTGACCTCGAGCAGAACATCATCGGGACACACCGTGTCCTGGAAGCAATGAGAATTAACGGGGCGTCTGAAATGGTCTTCACCAGTTCAGCAACAGTTTACGGGGAACCGGACATTTTCCCGACACCTGAAAGCTACGCTCCACTCCAGACTTCCGTGTACGGAGCCTCCAAGCTTGCGGCAGAGGCCATGATCCAGGCTTATGGGGAATATTTCGGTATAAAAAGCTTCTCATTCAGGTTTGTCTCATGGATTGGTGAACGATATTCCCATGGGGTGGTTTTCGATTTCATCAGGAAGCTTCAGGCAAACCCCGGGACGCTTGAAATACTGGGAGATGGGAATCAGAAGAAATCGTACCTCCATGTCGAAGACGGCGTTTGCGCCATATTCAAGGCCATTGAAAACATGAAGGGACTGAAAAACGTCGTTAATCTGGGGCATTCGGAGTATTTGAATGTTGTCGATCTGGCCGACATTGTGGTTCAGGAAATGGGACTCAAGGATGTCAGGTACGAGTTCACCGGTGGCGCCAGAGGCTGGCTGGGGGACAGTCCTTTTGTGCATCTCGACATTTCCAGGATAAGAAGCGCCGGATTTGAACCCAAGGTTTCAATTGTTGATGGAATAAGGCGGACTGTCAGGTACCTGCTCCAAAATCAGTGGTTGCTTGAAAACAGGCCTATCGGGAAAACATGACGCCGGACCCCAAAAAATCTGGGTTGTAGATTGAAAGTTGTAGACAAGTATATAATTTCAGAGGTCCTTAAGGTCTTCACCATCTGCCTGACCGGGTTCATCTTCGTATTCCTGCTTATAGAGCTTACAGACAAGATAAAATATTATTTTCAGTATAACCCTCCGGGCATGCTGATGCTCAAATATTTCCTCGTCAAGATCCCGGGATACCTGTTTTTTGCAGTGCCGATGTCAATCCTGCTGGGTGGAATGCTGTCACTTTCCATGCTTGCAAAAAATTCTGAGTTGATTGCGATGCAGGCTGGCGGGATCGATCCAATCAATATCGGCAAACCGGTTATAATGGTAGGCGTCATAGCCAGTGTCCTGATGTTTGCCGCTAATGAGACTGTCATACCCTGGTCCAACAGGTATAGTGAATACATCCAGAACGTCCAGATAGCAGGAAAAGCTGAAAAAACATTTTTCCAGAGTGACCAGATTTGGCTGAGGTCAATTGACTCAATTACCCGCATTCAGAAATTTGATAAACCGAACAAAACTCTGGATAAGGTATCTGTCGTGCGTTGGGATTCGAATTACGATTTTGTCGACAGGATTTTTGCGGATAAAGCCAAGTGGTGGAACGATCACTGGATCTTCTATGGTGTTAACCGGATTTTCAGGGACAAGGATGGGCGTTACGTGGTTGAATCAAAGGCCAGCATGACCGGTCCGCTCACCAAATCTCCAGAAGAATTCGATGAGCCTGAGATACCTACAAAGGAGATGAACCTTAACCAGCTTGGTTCGCACATAGATAGACTTGTGTCCGAAGGACAGAGTCCGACACGTTTCCTGGTCGACTGGCATGATAAGATCGCGTTTCCGATGGTATGTCTAATAATGGGAGCGCTTAGTGTCCCTTTTCCAGTGGGGGCTGGACCAAGACGTGGAGGACTGGCGCTAGGCTTGGCGCTATCCCTCGTTATAGCCTTCAGTTACTGGATTGCGCACTCCATGTTCCTGGCCTTGGGACATGGTGGATACTTACCTCCCATAATAGCCGCATGGGGGGCAAATCTCGTTTTTGGGCCTGTTTCAGCCATGCTTATCCTAAAAGCTTGTGATTAGCAAAGGGTTCACACACTCTCCGGTCGGGAATGACTCCGTCTTTACCATTCCGGCGCAAGTCCCCCCCAGGAATTCTGCAGACTCCTTAGACCAAGCCTGCAAAACTTTTCGAGGCCAGAATGAACCAGACCTGTTAAGGGCTGAACCCTTTGCCCCTCGCAAATAAAACTATTATAGCCAATTTGCGAAACCTTACTAAAACTTTGAAAACATATGACGACACTAACCTAGCGCAAAAAATTATTTACCTGCCACAACCGCAATGGGGCCTAAGAATATTGTGACACTCATCCAGCGTAGCCCCCAAATCACAGCCAATTTTGAACGGGAGTATAATATTTCGTAATATAGCCGTGGCGTTTGAATAGCAACAAAGCAGCATCAAACTTACTATCTATTTACCACATCCTTACAGTAAATCAAATTAAAATTAACGTATCAGGCTTTGTATAAAAGACGGGAAAACTGGAGGGAAAGGAAGGGGAAAGTTTCTAACTAGCTGAAGAGATGCATAAAATCAGAGGGGTTATAATACAAGGGGTTTTGGAAGGTAAGTAAATTGCTTTATAAAAAAGTTTGTTTTAGCCAGGCCAAGACGGAGGCGAGCGCGCTTATCCCCTGGTTCTGCCCAGGTTAGTATCGCCGGATTTCAGGCAGTGGGGCCACAAATACTCTCAGCTCCCCTTACTGCGCTGCTCATGCCTGGAGGGAAATCGGCGCAGGAATTTATCTCGTCCCAGTTATCCCTGAACCATTCTATGTTTGTTCTCAGACCTTCATCGAATTCTACGACAGGACTGTAATGAGCCAACCTCTGGGCCTTTTCGATGGATGCCAGCAAGCGAGGCTTGGTGTCCCACTTGCGACGTTCCTTGAAATCAATCGGTGATTTGTTGCCGGTCGCATCATTGACCATTTTCACGAGGTCCAGGATTTTGACTTCCTTGCCGGCGCCGAGGTTGAAGTTCTCTCCGACCGCTTCCTGGTAATAACCGGCTTTGATGAGTCCCTGGACTAGATCAAGCACATAAGTGAAATCACGGGTCTCCTCACCGGTGCCGGTTATGGGTAGGCCCCGGCCCTGCATCGCCCAATATATGAAATTGGGAATTACGTTCCTGTACTGACCAGGAACCTCCCCTGGGCCATAGGAATTGAAGAACCTGCAATTTACAATGGGCAAACCGTAGTGGTGGTGGTAGAAGTTGCAATACATCTCGCCCGTCATCTTGTTAATCTGATAAGGTGTGGTGAGATGCATGGAAATGAATTCTTCCTTGAGAGGCAGCTCAGGGTAGGATCCATAAATCGCGCAACCGCTGGAAGCGTAAACGAATTTTTCGCAGCGTGAGATTCGTGAATATTCCAGAAGCCTTATCTGACCAAGCACGTCCACTTCCGCCGAGGTTTCAGGATAGTCAATGGAATTCTGGTTGGCGAAAAAAGCGGCCAGATGAAAAACCAGGCTCGGGTCCTCCCTAAACACACGCTTAAGGTCTGTGTCGGTCCTGACATCCCCCAGTACAAACATTATGTTTGACAGAGGAGTTACATTCCATG
>CALDNG010000419.1 GCA_937915285.1 uncultured Desulfomonile sp.
GATCAGAATGAGCTTGAAGCCATCCTGTCAAATTCAAGCCTCACGTCTCATTCGCATGAAAAAAGTTTTACCGCAGGAATCGTCATCCTGCCTAGGGGCCCGATGCTGGTTGCTTCCAGGCCTATTTTAAACAGCCAGCATGGTGGACCGATCAAGGGAACGCTCATAATGGGGCGTTATCTCGACCAGGCAGAACTGGAACAACTCTCCAAAAGGGTTCATGCCGAGTTGTCTCTGCGCCAGATAGAAGAGGCCCAGTCCGATCCTGACTTCAGCAGGGCTCTATCCGAGCTGGCTAAGAGCCCTGATAAGTCCGTCTTTCCCGTATCCGATTCTGAAATTGCCGGTTTTGCCACAATAAACGATGTCTCAGGGGCGCCATCTCTGGTGGTAAAGGTTCTAATGCCTAGGGATATAACGAGACACGGGGCATGGACCACCAATTATCTCCTGATATCACTGATGATTGCCACGGCCGTTTTTGGGATAGTAACGCTGGCTGTGCTTGAGAAAACGATAATATCACGTTTGTTGGGACTGGAATCTGAACTGCGCCTGATCGGTGAATCCAGTCGCACTGACCTTCGGGTAAAGACAGAAGGGTCTGATGAAATAACGCAGGTAGCCAGACAGATCAACCAGGCCCTCGATTCTGTAGAATCCAGCGCAATCGAACTCAGAAACAGCCGGGATACTATTCAGGCCCTTCTTAACGCCTCATCAGACGCAGCGGTATTGCTGGACAGGACTGGACGTTTTCTGGCCATGAACAGGGCTACTGAAATGGCCCTGGGAGCAAGCGCGGAAACACTGCTGGGGCGAAACCCGCTCGAATTCTTCTCATCCGAGGTTTCAGAATTAAGGCGCGCAAAGTTCCTGGAGGTCGTAAGCGCCGGGAAGCCCCTGAGATTTGAAGATTCAAACAGGGACCGAATATTTCTCCACAACTTTAATCCGGTCATCGGAACTGATGGAGAAGTTGACAAGGTTGCAATCTTTTCCAGGGATGTCACTGATGAGAAAAGGACCCAGAAATTACTCATCGAGGGCACTCGCCTGAAAGCGATCGGCGAAATGGCGTCGGGAGTGGCTCATAATTTCAATAATATTCTTGAATTACTCATCGGAACCGCTCAAACCGGTGAAATGCAACTGGAACGCGGGCATGTAGCCGAGACCATGGAATGTCTCAAAAAAATTACCAGTTCAGCCGGTCTGGGGGCAAAGACCGTTCGCAGGCTCCAGGAATTTGCACGGGTCCAGAGTCCTGGAAAGACGCACCCGGGGGCACTTTTTGATTTGAGCAAGACTGTTGAGAGCGCCCTGGACCTGACTTCCCCGGTCTGGAAGACCAACCCGCTGAAGGCCGGTATAGATGTCACGCTCGAAACAAACCTGGAACCCGAATGTATGGTTACCGGTCGTGAAAGTGAAATATTCGAGGTAATCATAAACCTCATCAAAAATGCGGTCGAAGCCATGCCATCAGGCGGAAGGATCTCCATAACAACAGGAAATCATGGATCAGAGGCAGTTTTCGAGATCACCGATACAGGTGTCGGCATAGATCAGCATGATCTGCCCAAGGTTTTCACGCCTTTCTGGTCAACCAAGGGTTTTGGCGGCACTGGTATTGGGCTGGCAAGCAGTCATGGCATCATTCAGAGCCATGGGGGTCAGATTCATGTGAGGAGCAAAAAAGGCGCCTGGACCACTTTTACTTTCGCTATCCCCAAGGCGCCTCCAAACATCCATTAGATTTCAGCAGTTAACGCATGTGATGGGCTTTTGTCCCTTCAGTCCCTGTATCAGGTTCTTGACGGCCAGGTCAGCCATGGCAATCCTTGTTTCTATCGTGGCCGTTCCTATATGTGGCAAAAGAACTACGTTCTTGAGTTCGGCCAATCCCTTCGACAATTCAGGCTCCTTATGATACACGTCCAGGCCTGCGCCCTTTATTACACCGTCTCTCAGGGCCTCTACAAGCGCATGTTCATCAATCACAGGACCCCTTGCCACATTGATCAGGTACGCCGACGGCTTCATCATGTGGAACTCTTCCTTGCCGATGAGGCCGCGGGTTTCTTCGTTGAGATCAACATGCAGCGACACAAAGTCAGATTTAGCCAGGAGGGTTGGAAGATCGACAAAGGTTGCATTCAGCTCCAGTTCTTCAGCTTCTGTCAACCTGCGGCGCTTGAAATAGAGCACAGGCATATTGAAGCCCTTTGCGCGCCTGGCCACCGCCTTACCAATGGCCCCCATTCCGACTATGCCAAGGATCTTTCCCGAAACTTCCGTCCCCAGAAAACCGAACGGAATCCAGGAACCAAACTCACCCGCACGAACTATCCTGTCCGCCTCCACAATCTTACGGGCGCAAGCCATTAGAAGGGCAAAGGTGAGGTCTGCCGTCGAGTTTGTAACAACATCAGGAGTGTTCGAGACGAGGATGCCACGAGCTGTCGCTGCCGCCACATCTATATTGTCGTAGCCGACTCCGCAGTTGGCTATCATCCTCAGGTTGCGGGCACGTGAAAGCACCTCTTCGTCTATGCGGTCGCTTATCATGCAAAGGAGCCCATCCTTGTCGAAAATTTTTGACATCAGCTCAAATCGCGGGATTGGCTGGTTTGCACGGTTGAGAGTTACCTTAAATTCTTTTTCAAGTGGTTTGAGACATTCTTCAGGCAGATTGGCGGTTACAAGAATTTTCATCTCCTACCTCATGAGTGGTCATCTGTAAGGTAATATTATATTAAAACGATTACACCTAGTCTACTACATCCACATCCGCAAATTCATCAAGACTGATTAACACGGTCCTGTTAAACATTTCTACCGATAATGCTATCTGACCCTTCTTCGAATGGCGGGTAACCACACCCTCGACTCCCTTGAAAGGCCCGGATTTGACGATGACCTTCCTGCCGGTGGCTATTCCGGACCTCACGAAAAGATCCTTGCCAACCTTGAGAGCGATTGCCACTGATTCGAGTTCTCGCACAAACTGCCCCTGGTTGGGGACCTCCAGGATTCGAACGAAGTCCCTCGATCCGTAGAGGAGCGGGTGCTTGTCCTTATGCAGCGCAAAACATATATATCCCCGAAAGAGCGGCCTGAGCGTCACTCTCTCCCTCGGAGGATACCCATATCTCTTCTTGTGCTCGTAAATCGGCAGGTAATAGCTGATGCCCTTGTGCATGAGAAAACTGGCCATCCTCCACTCACGGTTCGGTTTCACGTGAAGGGCCCACCACAACCCGACATCCTCCGAAAGAGACCTGTCTTCGGGATATCTGCATGAAATATATTCCGTGTTGTTCATCAATCCATCCGTAAGCCCGCTTCCGTCAATAGCCAATTATCAAAAGGTAAAAACAGGCCCTCTACGTTCCTTAATTGATAAGGCCTGACTCTATATTCAAGGCGTGACAATGTCAAATTCAGTATTGACAAACGGGCCGAGGTTTTGACAAATGACACATAAAAGTGTTATATTACCCGATGGTAGATGATTATTCCTCGCAAGGATTTGATAAAATCACATAGTTTTAATCATATTGAATGGTTAAATATTAATCATAGGGCGAAGCTTTGTCTAGGCGCTGTCAATCCATGAAACAGCCGTTCCCCAGCCTTGAGTTACTTCCCGCTGTCTTTAGTAAATACCGCGGAATCAAGGCGGTCTATCTTTTCGGATCTGCCGCCACTGATTCTGTCAGACCCGATAGCGATCTGGATCTCGGCATAGTCCCTGCTGATGACTCAATCCATGAAAAGAAACTTGAGTTACTTACCGAACTGGCTGGCTTGGGATTTTGCAATGTTGACATCGTTTTTCTTGATGTCAACGACATAGTATTGAGATTCGAGATTGTCAAACACAACAGAGTTATTTACCGGACAGACGATTTCGACTCCGGCGCCATGTTTTCCCTGACGCTTCGCCAGTACACTGATTTTCTGCCATACCTCAAGGTTCAACGGGAAGCATTGAAAAAGCGCATTCTCCATGGTCAATGCTGAATTACTGCGAAAGAGACTGACCCGGCTCGAACAATACTTAAGTATTTTAGGACAAATCGGAAATTACACCTACGATGAATTTGCCAATGATCCTGAAAAATACGGATCTGCCGAACGTTTTCTACAGTTATCCATCGAGACTGTTAACGATCTGGGTAATCACGTGGTAT
>CALDNG010000420.1 GCA_937915285.1 uncultured Desulfomonile sp.
ATGAGATTTGTGAGACATACAAGAAAATAGTGGCGAGCCTTTACACCCCCAGGGCCATTTCTTACAGGCTTCACAAGGGTATGCGCGATGAGGACATTTCCATGAGTGTGGCCTGCATTGAAATGGTTTCCTCTCTAGCCAGCGGTGTAATGTATTCACGTCACCCCTACAACATCATCAGTAATGATGTGCTGATAAATGCAGTATGGGGTCTGGGCCCTTACGCTGTAGACGGGATAGTTACTCCAGATACCTATATAGTTTCAAAATCACCTGAAATGAAAATTATCGACGAGATTATTTCGGTCAAACCTGTTCAGCTAGTCTCTGAAAGGGAATCGGGACTGATAGAAAAACCGGTTTCTGAAGACCGACAGAGTTCCCCCTGCCTCACACATGACCAGATAAAATTGCTGGCCTCCTATGCCGTTCAACTGGAAGATCATTACAAATATCCTCAAGACATTGAATGGGCTCTGGATCCTGATGGAAAGCTTTTAATTCTTCAGGCGCGGCCGCTGCATGTTGAGGACATGATGGAGAAATCCGGTAAATCCGGTTTTCCGTTGATCGAGGGTTATGAATTGTTACTGGAAGGTGGGGCAGCGGCTTTTCCGGGTGTAGGGTATGGACGAGCATTTCATGTTCACGAGGATGATGACCTCACCAGTTTTCCTGATGGATCTGTGCTGGTGGCCCCCCATTCTGCGCCTGAATTTGTGATGGTAATGCGAAAGACATCGGCTATTCTGACGGACGCAGGGAGCGTGACCGGACACATGGCTTCATTGGCGCGGGAGTTTGGTGTGCCGACGATACTGGGAATGGAGCGAGCTACTACAGACATTGTTCATGGAGCGGAGATAACGGTAGATGGTTATTCGTGTCGGGTTTATAGCGGCAAGGTGGAGGAACTGCTTTCAATTCAGCGGTCCAAGGAGTCCGGCATGAAAGACACGCCGGTCTTCAAGTCGTTGCGTTCAATCGCAGATATGATAGTGCCTCTTCATTTGGTCAATCCCAAATCAGCCAATTTCGCCCCGGAGTATTGCACAACACTTCACGACATAATGAGGCTTGCGCATGAACTGTCTTACGTTGAGATGTTTAAAATTAGCGACATAGTCTCAGACACCAACGGGGCCGGAGCAAAGAAACTCTCCGCCCCGATCCCACTGGATCTTCACATAATAGATCTTGGCGGTGGTTTTGAATCCGTTTCAGAAAGGGCGCGTTTCGTGCGGGTTGACCAAATAATTTCCACGCCTCTAAAATCGCTTCTGAAAGGCATGCTAAGAGAGGATCTCCGACAGAACGGGGCCAAACCTATCGACTTGGGAGGGTTCTTTTCCGTCATGAGAGAACAGATGTTTGCGCCAAACAATTTGCCTGACCGCTTTGGTGACAGAAGTTACGCCATTATTTCAGACAAGTACCTAAATTTCAGCTCAAGAATAGGCTATCACTACAGTGTTCTGGACTCCTACTGTGGGGAGTCAACCAACAAGAATTACATCACTTTTTCATTCAAGGGCGGGGCTGCCGATGATGTAAGACGTAACAGACGCGCCCGATGCATAGCCGTGATCTTTTCAAAACTGGGATTTCAGGTGGAAACCCGCGAAGATCGTGTTGACGCCCGATTTTACAAATACGAACAAGCCGCCATAGAATCCAAACTTGATCTCATAGGAAGACTGCTTCAGTTTACCAGGCAGATGGACATGATCATGTTGTCAGAAGCCAGTGTGGAGGCAATCGCAAAAAGCTTTCTTGACGAGAAATACCAAATCAGCCCCGAAATGCTTAGGAACATGTAAGAAGCTTATCAGGGAACTTCAAATCCTCTGATCTGACTTTTGATGATCAGGAGCTTCGGGTGAGATGAATTCGGGACAGCCTGCGATCGTAGGCCGCCTCGATCTTTTCGAGCAGAGATTCTATGGAATATGGCTTAAACAGGTAATCAAAAGCGCCGGTAGTCATGATTTCGCGTGCTGTATCCACAGAGGCGTAGCCCGTCATGATGATCACCTCAATATACGGGTCTATCTTTCTGATCTTTTTTAGGGCTTCGACACCACTCATTTCCGGCATCCTGACATCCAGGATTACCACATCAAAAGAATCTCCGGACAAGGTCTCCAGGGCCTCTTTTGCGCTGCCGGCTGTGTAGGCGTTCAAACCTTCAGCCTCGAGAAGTTTGCGCATGGTATTTCTAAATCGTTCTTCATCATCAACTATAAGTATTTTGGGTTTCATAAAGACAATGACCTGTTTGCCTTCCTGCCAACCGGCAATTTGATGGTAAAAGCGGTGAACTTGCCTAAATCACTACTAACGGATATCTCCCCGCCCAGACGTTCGATAATGCCCCGGCAAATAGCTAGACCCAAACCCGTGCCTTTTCCTTCCGGCTTGGTAGAAAAGAAGGGTGTAAAAACCCTACCCAGATTTTCAGGGGCAATTCCGCAACCACTGTCACGAATTTCAATTTCGACAAAGTCAGCTCCACTCTTCCTCGTAAAAACACATATACTCCCGTCTTTTTCTACCGCTTGCCGCGCATTGACCAAAAGGTTCAAAACCGCTTGCCTCATTAATGGTGGATCAGTTGAAATTGGTGGAAGGTCATCGTCAAGTTGCGCATCAACAATAATATTGGCGCCTTTGGCCTCCCTGCTCACAATGTCGAGAACACTCAGAACAATGTCATTTGCTTCCACTTCCTGAATGACGGGTTCGACTTGCCTGGCGAGGCTTAACAGTTTCTGAACGATCTCATTGCAGCGATCGACCTGCCTGGATATTTCCTTGAGAGAGTCCTCGCAATCTTCAAGTTCTTTAGGGTCCACCGAACCGGCAACTTTATCGCTTTTCAGAATATGCCTGAGCCACTGAACTTCCTGGGCTATGATGCCGAGGGGGTTATTTATTTCGTGAGCTATGCCTGCTGAGAGCTGATCAACTGAAGAAAAAATCTGGTTTTGGCATGAAAAAGTGTGTTCGCCATTGTTTTTAATCTCTGGGGCTTCATTCCCCTGGACCAGTTTCCACGTTTGGATGGCTGACAGGCCGGACAAGAACATGGCGATGACGGCTAGTGTCAATTGGTCGGAGAAATAGAGTGGGATCGAGGCAAGCAGGATTAACCCGGGCAGGCCGAAGTATAACAATTTTTCTATTTTCATTCTATTATCACGGAAAACCCGGTATTGCAGGTACTTAGTTCAGAAGCTGTCACTGGAAAAGCCCTATGTTTGTTTTCAGCGGTTTAGTCTATCTTCTTCTATGAGTTTTCTTTCATAAGCTTGGGTCATTTGCTTCAGAAGCTCGTTCAGTGGAACAGGTTTCATGACATAATTGAATGCGCCGAGCTGCAACCCCTGAATTCCTGATTCCACAGACCCGTGTCCGGTCAGCATGATGACCTCAACCAGAGGCTTCTTTTTCTTTATTTCCCTGAGCGTTTCAATTCCGTTCATACGAGGCATTTTCACGTCAAGGACTATGACGTCAAAATCCTTGTTTTCCAGTATCTGAAGTCCTTCAGGGCCACTGAGAGCGCCTTCCGCTTCGAGGCCTCTGTCCCGTAGTCTTTTTACTATTGTTTCAACAAAATCAATCTCATCGTCAATAACCAGGACCCTGAATTTTTCCATTTTCCAAGCCTCCAATTCATTTAATTCGAAACATGGCGGTTGACCGGCGCCTTAATTGATAGGGAGCGTGATGATGAAAGTCGTTCCCCTGCCTTCTTCACTTTCGACAGATATTTTTCCCCTCAGCTTTTCAATTATGCTGTAGCTTATGGATAGGCCGAGACCTGTGCCTTCGTCGGCGCGCTTGGTTGTGAAGAACGGATCGAAAATTCTTGCCAGGACTTCCTTCGGAATGCCCGGACCATTGTCCTCGATCGTTACCTGTATTTCCTTGGATGAATTGCTAATCAAGGATGTTTTTATAAAGATTTTGCCTGACTGTCCTACTGCGTCTATAGCGTTGTCAATGATATTGAGAAATACCTGCTGAAGCTGATTGGAATCCGTGGTTATCTCAGGCAGGTTGGTATCATATTGCGTCTGAACAGTAATATCCCTGTAATGGGCTTCGTTTTCCAGGAATGTAATGGTTTCAGCCAGTAGATTGTTGACATCGACCATGTCCTGGGTTGTTTCCATTCTTCTACCAAATCTTAGCAGCCGGTGAGTTATTTCGCGCGATCGGTTAACCTGTCTTTCTATCTTCTTGATGCACTGTTCGAACTCCTGAAAGTTCTCGTTAGCCTTCATGTCTTCGGAATCAAGTAGGTCTTTCATCCATCCTGCCTGATCTCCGATTATCTGGAGTGGGTTATTTATTTCATGAGCAATACCTGCGGCCATCTTTCCTAGCGCAGCCATCTTTGATGATTGTACTACAAGATCCTCGGTTTTGGCCTTTTCAAGCTCCATTTGCTCCAAACGTTTGGTCATGAGTCTTGTGGTGACTATGGTTCCGATGACAACGAGCAAGATTCCAAAACCAATAACCAGACTTTCGACGAAGTGCGCCCTGAAGAGGGGGGCCATCTCCTCCTGGACATCTTCTTTTATCACCAGCACCCATCTGGGGTCCTTGATCTGGGCTGTAGCATAAATACTCTCTTCATTCTTGAATTTAGCAAATTCAACGGCCAAGCCAATGGCCGAACTGAAGTTAGGGGCGTTAGGCGTGCCTAGAAGTTGTCCGGAGAATCGCGGCTGAGTCTGCAGAATGTTTTCCCTGTTGATGATGAAAGCGTCACCACGCTTGCCGACCTGAGCAGCTCTGACCATCTCCTCTATGATCATTGAGTTGATGGTGGCCCTGACTATATACATTTGGTTGTTATAAATGGTTGTGACAGCTATTATGAAATGTGGGGCCTTACGAAAGCCCATAAAAACGTCGCTAATATAGATTCCGGTCGTGAGAACCGCCTGAAACCATTCTTCCTGCGCGTAATTTACTGATTTCAGTTTATCGTAATGCGGACCGACGTAGGCCTGATGAGCGCCTTGAGAGTCGATTACTCCTAAGTCTATGAAAGACTTGGATTTTGCCTGCAGAGTGTCGAAAATTTTCTTTAAGAATGCTTCGTCTTTCAGTTTCTCGATGGGATGGGTTTGGGCTACGGTGTTTAGCTGGGCTATTCGTTCATCAAAGAATAGTTCAATCGAAGCGCGTCTGTTTTGAACAAGAGTCCTGGCCGATTCGGCAACTTTGCTTTCATAAGCTGTAGTGAACTGCAGATATATGGTTGTTCCAAGGGCCAGAAGCGGTATGAGGGAAAATGACAGAGTCATGACCGTCATCTTCAAGGCAAGTCTGTCATAGTGTTTCAAGCTCATGAATTATCTCCCGATGATTTCAACAAAATCTGAGTAGTTACCATTGCAAATCCCTTAGTATGTGAAGATGCTCAGAGGACATGTTTTCGAATGTTCTGGGTTGCGACACTGAAGACATTGGAGATGATCCATCCAATTTGAACAAACCGGCAGTCAAGTTGGATTAAGCAATCTCCATGCCATCAGAACCGGCCATGAGGCGCACGAATATTATGGGCTGGAAACCTTATCTCGCATACCTGTGTCAGCATTTTTTACAGCATGTAAAGCTCATCCAATCTTTACAGTAAAAGTACGGCTCCGCAAATCAACCCGAGTGTCGCTATCGCCGACCGAAAGCAACCAAATCAACCCGAGCCGTGCCATGCATGAGGTCAATGCAGGAATTACCTGAACCTGATCCCCTGACAAAATGGATTAAGGTTACGAGACTTTAAGAATCTGGACCGTGGTCGAAATGCAACTTTAATATCGGATGCCAGCTCCTGTCCTATTTCGTCTATCATTTGTTCGACCTCTGATACACACAGTATAGGGTTATCGATACTCTCAATTCTTTTCTGGAAAGGGCTCAACTCAGCATTGGTTCTCATCTTGTTGGTATTTGGCATCATCTTTATTTTTCCATTAAGCAAAAAACACTTCAAAAAATCCAGCGCCCGGTTGTTGATGCAGGATTAAGTAATTATAAACCGAGTTCACCTGTTGATCAACAGATCATTGACTTTGGGCTACCAGTAGTTTTTTTGCTGACTTGAGAAACATTTATCCTTATAATCCAGACAACATGAATTTATTGATCGGTGAGTCGCGACCTCTTTCGGAAATTTCGAAGAAGCCCTCAAAGCTTTTCGGAAGGACCTTGGCTGCGGAGTCTTTCAGGACGCTACGGTAATATTCACATGAGTCATTCCAGGGTATTGGTGGTAGAAGATCACCCGTTGAGCCGCAAGATGTTGGAGTCCATGCTCATGAAGAGCTACGAGGTGATGTCTGCTGAATCGGGCATTCAAGCCATAGAGATAGCCCGAAACAAAAAACCGGATCTAGTGCTTCTTGACATTGAGATGCCTGGGCTGGACGGTTTTCAGACCCAGGAAATACTTAAGAATGGAATCATTGATCAAGCGACTCCTGTGATTTTTCTGACTGCACGCGAGGACTCGGAGAGCCGTGAGAAAGGCCTGGAAGCGGGCGCAGTCGATTACATAACCAAGCCATACGACAAACAGGAATTGTCCATTAAGGTCAAGAATCATCTGGCGCTGTTTGAGGCCCGCAAGGAAATAGAGGCCAGAAACAAGATCATGGCCCGAGAAATGGAAATGGCCTCACAACTCCAGAATTCCTTGCTTCCCCAGGAACTTCCACATCTCGATAATCTTAGTCTCTACGCATATTATAAACCGGTTTCAGAAGCCGGTGGTGATTTTTATGATGTGATCGAGTTGCCGGACAACCGGATTGGTTTTGTTCAGGTCGATGTTTCCGGGCATGGTGTGGCCTCAGCTATGGTAGGAGCCATGTTCAAGATGGCCTTTCAGTCTTTTGCGCGGCTGACCAACTCAACTGCCGGTTTGCTCAAAGTCATTAATGATGAAATGTTCAAAGTTCTTCCGGATTCTGATTTCCTGACGGTATTTTACGGCATAGTCAACATCAGTACACTGGAGCTTACTTTCACCAACGCCGGCCATCCAAAACCTCTGCTGTTCCGGAATGCAGACCAGAGCATAGCAGAGTTGTATGAGGGAGGTCCGCTTGTTGGCGCATTCAACGGAATGGAATATGATGAGGAGACTGTTCAGTTGTATGCGGGTGACTCTGTGCTGGTTTTCACCGACGGTGTTACGGAGGCTCTAAAGCTTGGAGAGCCGGGAGCCCCGCATGAATACTATGGTGAGAGCAGACTTCTTGAGGTCTTCAGGAATTCGCAAGGCCAGGGCAATGGAGGAACCTTGTCTGTTATAATGGCCGACCTTGAGGCTTTCAGGGGATCGGCAGCATTTGAAGACGATATTTCTCTCCTGATGATGTCAGTGAATTAAAAAGCCTCTGTCAGAGTTGGACCATGCTTGACGAAAATGGCAATTTCAAAAGAGACCATGAACTGATGGAGCAGGTGTACAGGAAGTATGCCAGAAACGGCATACGCATCTCTCGCTGGAAGCTCTGGCTAAGATTCATGATCAAGAAGAACGCGTGGATCGTGGTGCTAGAGAGCAGTAGGGCCTTGAAAAGGCTCATAGATATTTTGGGATCGGCGTTTGGCCTTTTAGCGCTTGCCCCTGTTTTTGGAATTACTGCCCTGTTGATCAAGCTCGAGGACGGTGGCCCCATTTTCTTTAGTCAGCAACGTGTTGGGAAATGGGGAAAGAGATTCAAGATGTATAAATTCAGGTCAATGGTAGTTAATGCTGACAAGATTCAGGCAGACTTGCTGGATAGGAATGAAGCTGGCGGAGTAATTTTCAAAATGAAAAAGGATCCCCGAATAACCCGTGTAGGGCGGGTCATCCGAAAACTCAGCATAGACGAGTTGCCACAACTGTTCAATGTCCTGAAGGGTGACATGTCTTTGGTCGGGCCTAGACCGAGTTTGCCAAAAGAAGTTGCTGAATACACACTGTCGGACCGACGACGACTCGAAGTCATTCCAGGATTGACATGCCTGTGGCAGGTTAGTGGGCGAAGCGACATAAACTTTGAAGGACAGGTCCGTCTGGACGTACAGTACCTTGAGAGCCAAACTTTCTGGGGCGACATAGTCCTTCTTCTAAAAACTATCCCTGCAGTTTTGTTGGGCAAGGGAGCTTACTGAAAACCGCTCAATCGTTTGTCCGATGGAAGTCAAAAATTTAGGACCAATTAACACAGAAAGCTGTGACCATCCATGCGAGTAGTAATAACTCTTTTTAATGATTCCAGCCCCTTTCAGCCTATAACTCGTGACAGGCCGCTTGGTTTGCTGACCTGTTTGAACAAACCACTCCTTGAAAGAAGGATCACAGAGTTTGTCGAGACGGGTCTGACTGAAATAATTGTCATAGCTGTAGAACATCCTCAGGCGGTTCAAGAGTTTGTTGGACCCCAAACCAGATGGGGCGCGAAAATCAATCTCCAGGTTTTCAAGGATCCATGTAGTCCCAGGGAAACAATAGAAAGACTCTCAGATCTGGTAAGTGGGCCAATGCTTCTCGTCCAGTGCGAATCCCTCATCGATGTAGACTATTTAAAGGTCCGGAAGTATCAGGAAGAAAATGGAATTCGCCTGGTTCAAATAAAAAGCAGGTTGTTGATTGACGCTTGTCAAGCTCCGGACATGGGACCGTTTTCGGAGTTTTCCCTGGCTGATGAGACGGTTGACACTGGAGCGCTGCTTTTTGACCCTCAGTTTGAGGCAGCCCCGCAGGTTTCTGACTATTTATGTGACGGCGCTCACATAAATGTTGTGGATACAAAGAGTTTATGGGTAGCCAATATGGCCATTCTGGGTGGCAAGTTTCAGAGAATCTATGCCACCGACACCTCCGATCTTGCCAACAATATCATAACTGGGCATCACTCAAAAATAGACAGGAGTGTGTCCATCCAGGGGCCTGTCCTCATCGGAAACTACGTCAGGATACTGGAAGGCGCAAAACTTCAGGAATATTCGGTAATATGTGATGGCTGCATAATTGACAGGGAAGCGGTTGTCAAATCCAGTGTTATAATGGAAAACACTTATGTGGGGGCTGAGACTAGCCTCGAGATGACCCTTGCTCAATCCAATTTCATGATACACATGGGAATCGGAGTATGGACAACCGTTGCTGACCCTTTCCTGCTTTCAGGGGCAAAAAAGAAGGTCATTTACTCTTGGAAAGACAGACTCATAAATTTCTTTACAACAATCATCCTGTTAATACTGGTGTCGCCGGTGTTGATAATCAAGGGAATCTGGCGCAAAGCCAAGGGCAGGGACTTCTTCGACAGAAAAACGATAATGATCCGCGACATTCATGGTGATCCCGCCTCGGCGGATTCCGCCATGAGGACTAACATATTTTACTACAATGATTCGGGGCCTCTTCTGGGCCGTTTACCGGCTCTGCTTAACGTGCTGGCTGGACGCCTCAAACTTGTGGGGGTTAGACCGCTGAATCAGGAAGAATTCGGATTATACACAGAAGATTGGATGAAACAGCGATTTGAAGCGCCAGACGGGCTTTTTACGCCTATAGACGCCGAAGGCGCCGATGATCAGGCCGAAGATGAAAAGATAGCAATAGAAAATTACTATACGGTAACCAGAAACTTTCGTGAGGACGCCAAAACACTTTTCAAGGCCATTTTAAGGCTTGTTATCGGAGCCCCGAAATAGCCAGAGCCAAGTTCAATCATAAGCATGGTGGAAATTAGGAGTTGTTTCCATGGAAATCGAAAAAAAAGACGGCATTACAATCATTAGCACCGATGAAAGACTGGATGCGGTGGTAGCTCCAAAACTCAAGGACACTGTTAAAAAGATTGCGGAGGAAACTTCGACAAAACTTATAATTGACCTCGAGAAAACAAAATTCATAGATAGTAGCGGATGTGGAGCGCTAGTTGCATCTCTGAGGACCCTGATAAAAAATCAGGGAGACATGAAAATTGCCAGACCGTCTCCGCAGGCGCAAACTTTGTTTCAACTCACAAGACTTCACAGGGTTTTTGAAATCTATGAGGACATGGACCAGGCTATTAAATCTTTTTCATAACCTTCCAGGTGGGGGAAAATCGACAGGATTTTTTCGCCTTGGACAAAATTTGCGGGTGCATAACAAATGGACAATCCACTAAAAGTTAAGATTGACTCCACTGCTGACTTACTGCTGTTGCGTCCCCTCGATCTTTTTGTCCGGCAACTGGTCCAGCAGTTACCAGCCTTTGCCAATCATCCGTCAGATGTGGATGGTATAGAGCTGGCTTTTAATGAAGCTTATACCAATGTAAGCCGGCACGCCTACAAAGGAAGCAACAACAAGGGGCCGATCTCCATCCAGATTGTTGTCCACTCTGACAGAATTGAAATTTATCTCGAAGACCGTGGAGTGAGGTTTGATCCTGCAAATGTAAAAACTCCGAATCTGGATGTGCCCGGTGAGGGTGGCCTAGGAGTTTGGTTCATAAGGAAATTTATGGATCATGCTGTTTACAGTTCCTGCGAAGGAAAGAATGTGCTCCTGATGACAAAAAAGTTCCCTGACGCATGATCGTTTCACATGACTTTTTTGGGCCCGTCGTCGGGGTGTGTCGATAATTCCCCGAAAATAATTGTCCAATCCGTTCAAGAACAAGGAACCGGCCGCCATGTTACTACTCGGCCTGGCGGCTGATATTTCATTCCGCCGTGATGTGTCAAAAGAATCTATTCAAGGATACTCGGTTCTTGTTTTACCACGACCGTGGTAGGTAACATCTTAATGCGTACATTGCTAAAGGGCCTCATGATTGCGGGCCCGGTAATGGTTTCTTCTGAGGTGTAAGCTCATGCAAAACGTTTGGGAACGTCAAAGGAGGAATCGGCTTTGACACTTGTAAAACTGGAATCACAGTCGGACGTGGCAATCCTTCGCCTTGACAACGGGGTAATCAATTCCATTAACTCCAGGCTCCTCAGTAATCTATCGGAGACACTCTCGGAAATCAGAAACCAATGCAGAGGCGTTGTCCTTACGGGCGGTGAAAAATTCTTCTCGCTGGGTTTTGATCTCCCGGAACTTCTTAATTTCAATCGAAACGACATGATGGACTTTTTTTGGAAATTTAATGAAACCGTGCTTGAACTTTTCACCATTCCCAGGCCGACGGCCTGCGCCATAAAAGGTCATGCCATAGCTGGTGGAACAATACTTCTGCTCTCCTGTGACTATCGCTTGGCGGTACCAGAAAAGGTGTCAATAGGTCTTAATGAAATAAAACTGGGTGTTCCGACTCCTTATCTGGCGGATCTCATTCTGAGACAGGTCACAGGTGACCACATCGCCTCACAGATAATTTATGAAGGTGAATTCATGAATTCTACGGAGGCCCTGAAAAAAGATGTCCTGACAGAAGTTGTTTCGCGAGAAGAAGTGGAGCATCGAGCGTTCGAGAGAGTAATAAAAATTTCAGGTTTCAACACACGCGCTTTTTCAGAATCAAAGGCGAATCGTTGCCAAAATATTGAATCAGCATACCGGTCTGGTCACATGATCAAGAATGAGGCGTTCATTGACTGCTGGTTCAATCCTGTAACTCAGGATACTCTTAGAGAGGCTGCCAGGAAATCATTCTCGAGGCAGTGAGCAACCGGAAGCCTCACATTATCCACCAATAAAAATCCGGACGTCTGGTCAGCGTAGGCGCCGAGAATTTCTTGAAAACATAAACCCTTGAAATATCGCACTATCACGGTGAGTTGTCGCCAGGTTTCATCCAGTGGATTAGTCAAATGAAATCAGCTAGCAAGCTCAGAGTGTTAACTATGATTCCGGCCAACTGAATAGCCACTGACGCACGAGGGGACTATGACAGATTTCGGTAAATTGTATGACAGTAAAATCCTGTCGGCTGACCAGGCGGTGGAAAGCATTCCCAGGAAAGCCAATGTCGCTTTTGGTCTTGGTCCGTCCAATCCTCCGGCTCTGCTGTCAGCTTTGGCTAGAAGGGTTGAAGCCAGGGAACTTGATCGAGTCCACCTCTTTTATCAGTTGGCCCATGAGGCGGCCAAACCTCTGTTTAAAACCCAATATCTTGACAGGATCAGTTTTCATCCGAACTTTTTGTCGTATGTGGACAGAGCTTTCATGAAGGAAGCCGGTTCAAATTCTGTGGTTGATTTTTTACCCAGTTATCTATGGCAGCTACCGCGAGTGTTTTCAGAATTCAATCACATGAACGTATTTATGATAACAGTCTCCCCAATGGACAAGCACGGCTATTTCAGTCTTGGAACAAGTTGCGATTATTCTTCGACTGTTGCGGGCGATTGCGACATGCTGATGGTCGAGGTTAACAAGCACATGCCTCGGGTTTTTGGAGAGAACCTGGTCCATGTGTCTCAAGTCCATTCGATCGTTGAGAATGATGTTCCGCTAATTCAACTTCTAGACAAGCCTGCCACAGCCAAAGACATTAAAATCGGGGCCATGATAGCCGAACTTGTGCCGGATGGGGCATGTTTGCAGTTCGGTATAGGTAGTATACCCAATTCAGTGGCTTTGTCTCTCCTTGGACATAAAGATTTGGGAATTCATACCGAGATGCTGACCAGTAGTGTTGCTGATCTTTATGAAGCCGGGACCGTGACCAACGTCAGGAAGAATATTCATAAATACAAGACTGTATTTACGTTGTGTTGGGGAAGCCAGAGATTATACGACCTAATTGATGACAATCCATCCATTGAAAGCTATCCAGCGTGGCACATCAATGATCCGGCCGTGATCCAGCAGAATGACAACGTGATCTCAGTAAATTCCATTGTTGAGATAGATCTTTTCGGGCAGGTAAATTCGGAGTTTATCCACGGCCGCGAGTTTAGCGGCGTCGGTGGCCAGAGGGATTTCATGAGTGGGGCTTTCCGCTCCAAGGGTGGCAAATCATTCCTGGCTTTTCATTCGACTACTAATGACGGGAAGACCTCCAAGATTGTTCCGGCCCTGACAGGGCTGGTCACGGATTCAAGAATGGAGCCCATGTATGTGGTCACTGAAAATGGTATAACCAATTTGAAGGGAAAGACTAATTCCCAGAGGGCCTTATCCCTGATAGATCTTGCCGCTCCGGAGTTCCGGCAGGAGCTTTTAAATGCGGCCAAAGAGATGGCCCTAGTAAAATAGGGTCCGCCATAAGCTGCGATAGTGGTCCATTACAGGCAGGATTGAAAACAACGGGTTGTGAACATCATCAATGATAGGTGAAGATTTAATAATATTGATAATAGGGGCCATGTCAGTATACCTCATGGTCCTGGCTGCCCATTCATTGCGATACAGGTTTGGCCTGGCTCCTTTTTACGTAGCCATAGGAACCATCACGGCATTAATGTCATGGATTACTGACGCCGGCATAAGGACGCAGGTGGCCGGAATAACTTTCCTGGTGGGCTCAACAGTGTTTTACACTGCTCTGCTTCTGGGAGTTTTTGTGGTTTACGTTTTTGATGGTCCACAACCCACCAGAGTAGCCATTTTTACTATTGCGTTCGCCTCTGCGCTGGTACCATTGATCGCAGTTATAATTCATTATCAAGTCAAAATTACGGGAGATTCCTCCGCAATACTTATTCCGCTACCAAGCCTCAGGATCAACGCTGCGTCTGTGTTCACCACCATGGCTGACCTCGTCTTCCTGGCGGTAGCATGGGAGTTTCTGGGAAAACCTAATCTCAAGCTTAAGATATGGCTTAGGGCTTTTCTGACTTTGCTGGGTGTCATGTGGCTTGATGTCTTTCTGTTTTCAACTGCTGCATTTGCAGGCTCACCTGAGTATTTCAGCATAATGGAAGGCACTTTGTTGAGTCGTTTGATTATTTGTATTTTTGCAAGCTCTTTTTTGTATCAGTATATCCAGTGGCAGAATGTCAAGATGGGGGTTTCGATAATAAATCGTCCTGTACTGGCCATTCTTCATGAGGTGGAGGAGGTCAGGGCTGAACTAGGGCTTGCTCATGAGGAAATTGAACTTCGCAAGAAAGCCGAAAAGGCTTTGAAGGAAAACGAAGAGCGCTACAGTACTTTTATAAATTCTTCGAATGACATGGCTTTTCTAAAGGATCAATCCTTTCGTTATCTGTTTGTGAACAGGGCTTATGCAGAGTTTTGGGGAAAGTCTGCTGCTGACATGATCAATCTGGACGACCGTCAGATCATGCCATCAGAAATCGCCAACAGTTTAAGGCTTAATGACGAACTCACAATTTCCAGCAGCAGCATCCTGACTGAAGATCTGCAGATTGGTGAACGGACATTCGAAGCCAGAAGATTTGCGGTTAAACTAGGGGATAACGAATTTGGTGTTGGGGGTTACTTGCGAGATGTCACGGATGCCAGGAAAGCCCAGAAGGAACTTGATGCGGCCTATTTACGACTCAATCAGATAATGGAATTTCTTCCCGATCCGGCTGTGGTGATTGATGATAAGCGACGAGTAACCTTCTGGAATCGAGCGATGACAGATTTGACGGGGGTGCGTTCATCTGAAATCCTTGGAAAGGGAGACTACGAACATGCATTGCCTTTTTATGGTGAGCGGCGCCCCTTGCTGATGGATCTGGCCCTGGATTGGGATGACAGTTATGTAGCCAGGTACATTTCTGTGAAAAAGCAGGATGATGGAGTTCTTGTCTCTGAATCCTACCACCCTGGACTCAAGGGAGGCATTTTTCTGTCCGGCACTGCCCGTGCACTCTATGACGCTGACGGGAAAATCGCCGGGGCAATAGAATCTCTTAGAAACATAACTGAAATCAAGAACGCAGAGCGGGCAATCAAGGAAAGTGAACGGTTATATTCACAAATAATAGAATTCCTTCCTGACGCAACCATGGTCATCGATTCAAACGGAAAGCTCATATCATGGAATCAGGCTATGGAGTCCCTGACGGGGGTAAAGGCTTCCGAAATAATAGGCAAGGACAATTATGAATATGCTCTGCCTTTCTACGGTCAGAGAAGACCGGTCATGCTGGATCTTGTAATCAAATTTGATGAGAAAATAGCCAGCGGATATCACGGGCTTCGACATGAAGGGGACCGTCTGGTCTCAGAAACCTATCTCGAAGACTTTTGTGGAAGAGGACCCATATGGCTCTGGAACATTGCGGCTCCGCTCTATGATCAGAACGACACAATTATAGGAGCCATTGAGGCGATCAGGGACATTACTGAAATAAAAGTATCGGAGAGGATCCAACTACAGACTGAACGCTACAAGGCGGTTGTAGATCTGGCTGCCGGAGTAGCACATAACTTCAACAATTTTCTACAGATTATAATCGGGAACGCCAATGTGTCTCTAACGCGACTTAAATCAGGTAATTTGACCAATCTCGAGAGAAACCTGAATGTGATAATGGATACCTGCTTCAAAGGGGCTGAGACAGTTAAAAGGCTCAACAAGTTTGCTTCTTATACTGAATTTGACACGGATGATGCTCCGCTGGAAAGTTTTGATGTTTCTGAAACGGTTGAAGAGGCTGCTGAATTGACGAAACCATTCTGGCACTCAAGTCCTGGAAAAAAAGGTGTCACGATAAGGCTTGAAACCAAAACTCATCCCGGCTGTCTTGTTAAGGGCAAGAAGAGCCAGATAATGGAAATTCTGGTAAACCTTATAAAAAACGCCGTCGAGGCCATGCCCGCCGGTGGACTTATAACCATTCGAACTTACTTCGACTCTGAATGGGTTGTTTTGAAAGTGAAAGACACCGGTCAGGGGATACCCAAGGAGCGTCTGGGCAACCTGTTCAATCCGTTTTTTACATCCAACCTTGGTTTGGGCCGCGGTTTGGGCCTGGCCACAGCATTGAAGATAACTCAGGATCACCGTGGCGACATAAGTGTGGAAAGCGTCGAGGGGCAGGGGAGCACTTTTACTGTGAGATTACCGAGTTTCCAGCCTGCATCGGGATCCCTTTTAATTACAGAAGATGCCGAGTGAATGAGACGGGTTTGTGGTGTATCTAAAATGCGATGACTAGTATATGGAAGCCTTTAGTCCAGTTCCAAGTCCGAAATTCGGTTTACAGTCATCCTTGAATATCCTTTTTGCGATGGAAGAATTTTTCCTTGGCTACGCGAGTTAGGAAAAGCCCGTTTCCAATAAAATAACGTTTCCAAAGTCTTCCTGGCTCCTGCGTGAACCTGTAGAACCACTCCATACCTATTTCTCTCATCCAGACAGGAGCACGCGGAATTCTACCCGAATAAAAATCAAAAAGCCCACCCACACCCATAGCGACAGTTACGTTTGTCTGGGTAAGATTATCGTGAATCCACTGATCCTGTTTTGGAGCGCCAAAGGCCACCAACAGAAGGTGGGCTCCAGAATCCCTGATTTTCTCAAGGATTTCAGGTTGTTCTTCCGGAGTAAAATAGCCGTGATGGTATCCGCAGAGTTTCAGATCGGGAAAACCTGAGCTGACATATTCTGCGACACCGTCCACCACCTCAGGCCTTGCCCCCAGCAGAAACAGCCTGAAATCAGATTGTTCCAGAGCCTTACACAGAAGCGGAAACATGTCCGTTCCGTTGACATTCTGTGCAATATCCTGTCCGAGAAGTTTTCCGGCAAGTTTGAGCCCCACGCCATCGGCAAGGCACATGCTGGAACTATTCAGAACCTTTAAATAATCCGGGTTTGTGTATGCGATGCTTGCGCAATCAGCGTTAACAAAGCAAATCTGTCTGGATTTGGTGTCGGCAAGGGACGTCATAATTACGTCGATTGCCTCGGACATGGTATAGTTGTTGATGTTGATTCCCAGAATAGTCAGTTTCTCCGGAGCGGTAGGGACTCCCTCTCCATACAGAATGGCCGGTATGGCTCGCAGGCATATTCCAAGGTCGCTCATCAGACTGTGGGTCTTGATGTATTCCATGTCTATATCCAACTCAGACCCGTAGTCGATGTTGGCCCTTTTCCTGATCCACCACAAAGAAATCAGGCCCGGTCGAAAATTATACCTCTTTCGTGCAGCCTTTTCCTGAAAACTGAAATCTCCCGGAGAGGCCGGCCTAGGCCCGACTATCGACATATCCCCCCGAATTATGTTTATTAGCGCAGGGAGTCTGCGAATATGGAGCAGTTTGATGATTTTCCCGGAGAGTCCTTTCCTGACGTGGAATGAGAACTCCTCAAAAGTCTCACCCCATTTTCCGAGTCTAGGGGAGCGTTTCAATGATCGTCCGGAAAGAAACCACCCCACAATCATCAGCGTCGAAAGAATTATT
>CALDNG010000421.1 GCA_937915285.1 uncultured Desulfomonile sp.
GCCATACTTAACGGATCAGAAAGTATAAGGGATGTGATAGCATTTCCAAAGACACAGAAAGCGGTGTGCCCTCTTACCGGCGCGCCAGGACAGGTTTCTGAAGCCCAGTTGAAAGAGTTGGGCTTAAAAATTGTTTTGCGAAAATAGGTTCAAGCGAGGTTTCAGGTCGTGACATGCTTGTTCGACTGACTCTTCGGAGTGTTTTAGGGATTAATTAATGGAACTCTCTTTCGCTTAAGCTAAAGGACTGCAAAATTTTTGAGGAGGTCGAGGATGGCAACCTGGGACCCTAAAAGAGGCGTTCTCTATCACGAGTTCAACAAGTTCAGTAAAGGCAGATCGTTACGTGAGGTAGATAAACCCAATTTATTGAGGGACATCTTTCCTTACACAGAAGTTCCCAAGGTTGATTTCGACTTTGCGATTCTTCCGATAATGCCTGCCCGCAATTTTCTCATGACCGACACAACTTTCAGAGACGGTCAGCAGGCTCGTCCTCCATTTTCAGTGGAGCAGATATCCAAGCTATTTGATTTTCTTCACAAACTTTCCGGCCCCAGAGGCATGATTCGCCAATCGGAATTCTTTCTCTACACAAAGAAAGACAGAGAGGCAGTGGAGATTTGCAAAAGCAAGGGTTATCAATATCCGCAAATTACAGGATGGATCAGGGCACAAAAGAAGGACCTCTCAGCCGTCAGGGCGTTGGGCCTCAATGAGACGGGCATTCTTACCTCGGTATCGGACTACCACATCTTCCTTAAGATGGGACTCGACAGAAAAAAGGCCATGGAAAAGTATCTGGACATGGTCCGCGCAACACTTGAAAAGGGTATCATACCAAGGTGTCATTTTGAAGACATTACAAGGGCCGACATTTATGGGTTCTGCGTACCACTGGCTCAGCAGATCATGGAAATAAGGGAAGAAGCCGGGGTTGATATCAAGATACGTCTATGCGACACGATGGGGTTCGCAGTTAATTATCCAGGAGCAGCCCTGCCGCGCAGTGTCCCTAAACTGGTCAGAGCAATGATCGATGATGCAAACGTTCCGGAAGACCTTTTGGAATGGCACGGGCACAACGATTTCCACAAAGGCCTGGGGAACGCTGTTACTGCATGGCTTTACGGCTGCACCGGCGTTAACGGGACTCTCCTTGGCATAGGGGAACGAACGGGAAATACCCCTCTGGAAGCGCTAATGATCGAATATATCTCGCTAAGAGGTCATTCGGATGGGATGGACACCAGGGCAATAACAGAGATGGCCGATTATTTTGAACGTGAACTGGGGCATAAAATCCCCGAGAATTATCCGTTCGTCGGCAAGGCTTTCAATGCTACTAGCGCAGGGGTTCACGCGGACGGCGTGCTAAAGAATGAGGAAATATACAATATCTTTGACACCACCCTTCTGTTAGGTCGTCCTCCGATAGTGAACATAACGGACAAATCAGGATTAGCCGGTATTGCACACTGGATCAACACCCAGCTAGACATAGCCAAAGAAGAAAGGGTCGATAAGAATCATCCTGCCATTTCAAGAATCTACGATGTAGTCATTGCTCAGTATGACAACGGTCGCGTTACCTCAATGTCAGACAAGGAAATGATGGCCCTGGTCAAGAAGCATCTACCTGAGCTTTTCATCTCCGATTGGGACAGAATGAAACTCATCGCCAGGGAGATGGCTTACAAGATAGTGGAACAGTTCCTTGGATCATCTCAGATGATGTCAACGAATGTGGCCACCATGGAGTCGGCCATGCAAGGGTTCCTTCAGACTTACCCATTTATTCAGTATTGCTACGTTGTCAACATGGAAGGCAAAAAGATCACAGCCAACATTACTGACATCACTGATAAATCCAAGTATGTGGAATTTAAGGAAAATGAAGATTTCAGTGATAGGGCCTGGTTTATTAAACCCATCAAGGACGGAAAGCTTCACGTGCAGGGGCCGTTCACTTCCAGAATAACCGGGGCTCTGTGCATAACAGTCTCCGGACCCATCAGGGACAAGAAACACAAGATGATGGGCGTATTCGGCGCTGATATCAGACTCGAAGAATTGTTGAAGGTAGAACATGAGTTGATGGAAGAATATGGTGTTGAATTTACGGAAAACGATATCCGAAATCTGACCAAGAAATACCGTGAATCTTCCGAGACCCCAGTCAGATAGCCATAAATTGGGGCGGCCGTTTCAGGCCGCTCCCTTCAGCCTGTCACTCAATGAATATTTTAAGGGGCCACTTCAGGGTCCCGGAAACATCCTTGCCAGCCCAAATATTTTTCAAGAATAAGGTCGTAAGCCCCTTCACTGAGGCCTCCTGAGGAAGTCATCAATGACGTCAGCATTCCCTCTTTCCATAAATCTTCGAGTATGAAACCGAGCGCAAGCTTGTCTATTGTCCACACCTTCAGTTTTTGTCCGGACCGATTTTTTATGTAGACCAGCAGCTCTTCAAAATCCTTCATGGAAGCGCTGTCTGAGCGCTCTACCTCTATTTCAGAGTGCTCTACTTCCATGTCCCCAACTGTGTAAAATACAGTGTCCATGGCAAATTCAGCTACACGATCAGGCCTACCGCGCCTGAACACATCCCTGGTGGATCTGGCTGTTTTTCGTCTCTGAATCTGAAATAATCCCAAAGAGTTCAGGAAATGTTCCGGAGTTGAGTAGTCGATTGAGTCAGTATTTAACGATATGCCCAATGAAACTATAATTTTGATGATTTCTTTAGCGTTCCTGTCAGAGAACCTGCGCTCAAACTCCTGTCTTTCAACGGCCCCAGACTTAGAGATTCTTGCGGGTCCCTTCAGTGTTAGTAGCCTGAGGCTCCCTATTGCCCTGAGCCTTAGGCCCCACTTCGTCTTGCTCAAGGAGCGGTCGATTATGTCAAAGTATGTGTCAAGAATGGCGACTTCGTTTTTCTTGATACGCCAGGTCCATTCCGGAATGGTTTCATCAAACCAAGAGTCAGTTTCCTCAATAACACAGGGGTTGGTTACCAGAAATTTTATCTCTGTTTCAACATCAGACATGATCTATCTTTCGAAAAAGCATTTTTTCAAACAGTGTCCGTCACGCCAGCTCAGGGGACTTCATCGCTTAGGAAGTGAACAAACTCCAAATCAAGCAACCGACGCTTCAATGCAACACCGGATGAATATCCTCCCAATGATCCATCGCTGTTAATGACCCTGTGGCAAGGTATCACAATGGGAACAGGATTCTTCGAGTTGGCCTGTCCCACGGCCCTGGCCGCTCCAGGGTGACCTATCCGGGAAGCTATTTGGGAGTATGAACAAGTTTGACCGTAAGGAATCCTCGTCAGTTCATCCCAAACCATGCGGGTGAAAGGGCTGACATCCGGAAAATCTACGGGAATGGTGAAATGCTCCAAGGCGCCACAAAAATATTCATCGAGTTGAGACACCACAATTTTTGCTGAGGCAAACTCCATGTTTGCCTTGCGTTGATCGGGGAGATCCAGAAAATTGATTTCCCGCAACCCGTGATCAGAAAACTTTAGTTCGAGCCAGATGTCTAACCTGGATGCAAAATAATAAATATTCTGTTTGATTGCCATGACTGTCACTCACTACCCGTACTTGTGGAAAGCATTTTCATCGTACTCAGGTCAGAAAAGTCCGTAATTAAAAAACGTTTGCCTGACAGATCTACCAGTTTATTCAAAAAATCTGGCTCTAACAAGGTTTTTTGGCAATTTCCGGCTTCCACTTACAGTCATAAAAGTGTAGTATGAGAGCTGAATCTTCGGATGAGTTTCCCTGTGGAGGCGGTAGAGTTCTGGTGGGCTCCGCGGTCTTCAAAACCGTAAGCAGGGCGCTAATAACGTTCTGGGTGGGTTCGATTCCCATGCGCCTCCGCCAACAGGTTTTCCCCGTTTGATTCTACATGAGGCAGTTTTGGGGCAGCAAATATCAATCAGTTCAGGTCTTCCTGAATTTCATTCCTGTGATGATTTAAATGTTCCAGAAAAATCCTGAAATCGAATATTGTTACTGTTTTGATAAGGTTCCCAAGGCTTCTTTCAAGTCCCCACACAAGGCATAGATGAGAGTATTTAGCGCAGACTTTTTGGTTTCAGCCGACCAGCAGAAAGAATATCCCCCCGGAAACAAGCCAGAAATAGCTTTCGCCGGTCGATCAAACGTCGGCAAATCCTCGATGATCAACACACTTCTAGGTCGGAAAAACCTTGTAAGAACTTCAAAAACGCCTGGTTTGACTCGAAAGATCAACTTTTTCGCCATAAACGGTTCGATTATGTTTGTGGACCTTCCAGGGTATGGTTATGCCTCTGTGCCTCTGGAAGTGCGGAAGAAGTGGGGCCCAATGGTGGAGACATACCTCAAGTCCAGAGAGCAACTTGCCGGCGTGGTGCTCATAATTGACTCGAGAAGGCAGGCGACTGACTTTGATAAAACCCTGATCGAATTCCTGGAAGCCCATGGAATTCCATTCATAATTTCTCTGTCAAAGATAGATAAACTCAACAATGCTCAGACAGTTTCACAAATCCGGGAGGTCAGATCCCTACTTGCTGGAGAAATTCCTGTTGTCGGTTTCTCTTCCACCACAGGATCCGGAAAAAATGAATTGTGGAAAGCAATCAAATACCTTATAGAATGTCAAAAAAGTAAGGAGAAGGCTTCATCAGCTAACTGACCTGTCGCCTCATTCGGCATGATTTTGCCGAACAATAAAATTTGGAAAAGAAACACAGAAAAAGAAATCGTTTATGGTAAAAAAAATGCTTATAAACTCCAGCCACGTCGAAGAGTGTCGTGTGGCTGTAGTAGTAGATGGGACGCTGGATGCTCTGGACGTACAGGTAAACACTCGAGAAGCCACTCTGGGAAATATTTACAAGGCCGTAATTAGCAGGATAGAGCCTTCTTTGCAGGCGGTCTTCGTAGATTACGGAAATTCAAGAAACGGTTTTCTGTCTATCAACGACGTTCATTCCTCATATTTTCCGGAATCATTCGAAATTTCTCGAAAAAAGCCCAGAATTCAGGATGTGTTCAAAAAGGACGATCACGTGATTGTTCAGGTGATTAAGGAGGAGCGTCATAACAAGGGCGCCGGTCTTACCACCAATATTTCCCTCGCTGGCCGTTACCTGGTCTTGATGCCTGGCGCCGATCTCTGTGGCGTGTCACGCAAGATCGAGGATGATACAGAGCGAAAGAAGCTCAAGGAAATCCTCAAGCAGCTCACACCGCCCGAGAACATGGGCTTCATAATTCGAACAGCGGGCATGGGACGGACCAAGACGGAACTTTCGCGGGATCTGAATTACCTGCTCAAGTTATGGACCACCATCGAGAAAAACGTGGTGAACCTCCCTGCCCCGGCCTTGCTCTACAAGGAACCGGACCTCGTCGTCCGGTCCATAAGAGAGCATTTTGAGGCCGATATCAGTGAAATCCTGGTTGATGACAAGGAAGTTTACAAAAGAGCAAGGGAATTCTTCAGGCAGGTGATGCCTAAATACGAAGGTTTGGTAAAGCTCTACCAGGAAAAACGTCCGCTGTTCAACAAGTATCAACTGGAAGAGCAGATTGAACTCGTTTATCAACGTAAGATCAAGCTGAAATCGGGCGGCTACATATTGATTGAGCCAACTGAGGCAATGGTCACAATAGATGTAAACTCAGGGAGCGCTACCAAAGAAAAGGGAATAGAGGACACTGCTTTCTGTGTGAACATGGAGGCTGCCCCTGAGATTGCCCGTCAACTGAGATTGCGTGACCTTGGAGGAATCATTGTCATTGATTTCATAGACATGAATTCCAAGAAACACATGCAGGATGTCGAAAAACAGCTCAAGAATTCTCTCAAGACAGATAGGGCCAAAACTAAAGTTCTCAGGATATCAAGTCTTGGATTACTTGAACTTTCTCGTCAGCGGATCAAATCTTCGCTGGGAGAGGGCGAGTACCACGAATGCCCCGTATGTTCAGGTCGCGGTCGTGTAAGATCCATAGAAACCACTGCCCTATCTGTGTTTCGCAGGATAAAATCGGCGTTGGTGAAAGGGGATGTCGTTCATGCCAGAGTCACTGCCCCTCCAAAAGTTTGTGATTACCTGCTGAATAATATGCGTTCACAACTTGTGGAGCTTGAATCTGGGTTTGGAGCGCGAGTTTCGATAATGGCCAAGCACGCCGATTTCGACAATGAAATAGTTGTGGAGGCGCTCAGGGATCATGAAGCCGAATTTCTTACTGTAGAGCCACCACCTCTGGTAGCGGAACTGGAGATCGAACTACCTCAACTTACAGAAGCGAAAGAACTGCCAGAAAAAGAGGCCAGCCCCCCAGAAAAAACGGAAAAGTCCCCCAAGCAGCAGCGAAGACGTAGAAAACCTAGAAGAAAAACTGCAGCCCCAGCAGATGGATCCGAAAAAACTGACGCAGGCCAAGAGACCGAGATTTCTCTGGAAGCCATCGAACAGAATGAAGCGCCTGTGCAGCTCCAGACAGTTTCGTCCGATGAGCTTCAAGACATCAAGGAACCAGTTGTTAAGATTGAACCTCAAGTAAATTCGAATGAAAACGAACCTATTGTGGCAACTGCCTCAGATCATTCATTGAACAGCGCTGACAACCCAAAGGACGAATTGATTCTCTCGGAAACCAAAGCGCCGGATGCTGATGAGACAAATCGGTCTGTTGCTACAGATGAACAGACAGAACCTCAGAAGGTGACATCTGAATCGGAAAAGGACGAAAATCCTTTTCGGCAGGCAATCCTGAAGAGCGACTCTCCTCCAAAGAAAGCTACGCTGCAAGACTTCTTGCCCTTCTCCTGATGTGACAATACCTGGATGGAATTCCAGGAATTCCGGTAATATAAATTGTTCCGCCGCTTCTTCAGGAAGTGGCGGAATTTTTTCGAAACGGTTTTGCAGCAAAAGAAATGGATGATTTCAAGCGAGAATATTCAACGTCCCCACTGGTTGGAGTAGGCGCCTTGATCGTTCAGGACATGAAGGTGGCATTGATCAGGAGAGCCAATGAGCCTTCCAAAGGTCAGTGGAGCATACCGGGTGGTTTGGTGAATTTGGGTGAATCCCTCTTGGACGCTGTGACTAGAGAGGCGTTTGAAGAGACCAATCTTATCGTAAGACCCACATTTCTGGTCGAGTTGCTGGATCGAATTTTTTATGATGAATGTGGATCCATACGTTATCATTACATTCTGGCTGATTACTGGTGTGAGGTGGAAGGAGGGACATTCGAGGCCGGATCGGATGCTTCAGATGCTACCTGGGCTCATGCAGACGATTTGTCACGGTTTGATCTCGCAGACATCACCCTTCAGGTAATCCACAAAGGTTTTGAACTCTATCGAAATCATTGTAATTCCGATGATTAATTTGCATTGTCTTGAGCAATCATGTTTTTGGAGGGTCAGTATTGTCTGAAGGTGGGCTGAGACTCGGGGCTTCGTCTGAAATGTTGGCATTGTCCAGCGTCGGTCAGACCAAGAACATCCTGGTATGCTTGATAGATTTGAGGGGGCCGATGAGACCGGAAATCGCATTTCAGGCAGCCAGGAAAGTCGCATCAAAATTCCCCCAGCTTGTAAGCGTAATCAACGATAAAAGGAAATGGGGCCTTCATTTTCCTGAGTGGAAATTTTGCAGTCCGGAAAAACTGCCGGTATTTTTCCATGACATTTCTGACAGGCAACAGCAGGAAGACTCAACGGACAAAATCCTTGCAACCATATCGGATCGTCTGGAACGTGACTGGGACCTTACCCAAGAGGTATCATCTGAATTTCATTGCATAAAAGTTTTGGAACAGCATTTTCTGATAGGTTGGGTGTTGCATCATGCTGCCGGAGATGCGGCGTTCGCCTCGGATATAGGACAGGAAACTATCCTGACGTATCATGAAATCACTAGAGGTCAGGGACATGATCGGGAGCGAGAATACCTGTCAATATCAGGATCGCTAAAGAGACCAGCCAAAATCCGCAAGACGGGTTTGAGGGATCACGTAAAGGACTTAAAGCAAACTGTCCATAATCTCTTTGTTAGGCCATCGATTCCGGTTGGCAGTGGTTGTGCCCACGACACGGGCCAGAATCATGCCAAGAGAATTCTTTCTGAATCAGAGTCTACGGAACTTCAAGGACATCTTAGAAGCAGGGGATTGTCGCTTGTCGATACACTAGTGGCAGCTTCCACCTATGCCATTGACAACTGGAATTCCCACCGCAATGTGAACCCGGGTTTGATTACTACTTCGGTGTCGGTGAACATGAGAGGCCGTTTTCAGGACATAGATCCGGGAAACAGTAGTTCTCTAATTTTTTTTGAATCCCTTCCAAGCGACAGGGTGGATCGCCACCGTTTCTTACGCTCGATTGCAATTAGGCGAATTCATCATTTCCGTAATCATATCGACCTGAATCTGGTAAAAAACATCAAAAAGATGGTGGATGCCATCAGGATTTTCCCCTATAGGGTTCGACGACGCATAGTGGGGTTCATCACCGATCAGCACGAATTTTCAACCGCTGTGACATTGCTGGGGGTCATTTGGCCCAAAAGCCATCACGGAAAGCTCAACTCGGATTCATCTTTCACAGAGATCGGGGAATTGAGCGTGAATGAAATTCTCGGATTACCCTACAAAATGCTTTCCAGAACCAAGACGTTACTCGTGGTTTACATATTTAGAAAAAGACTGAATTTCATCTTGTCCACATCTTCGTGTATCCTCTCAAAGCAGGAAAACGAGGCTTATCTGGACCTCATTTTAGAGGAATTGATGAAGTTCTGAAATTTCCGGCAGACTTAGGTCGATATACTGTCAGAAGCCTTAGCTTAATGATTGGCCATTCACTTCAAGTCGATGTCCAGCTATCGGGTAATCTTTCAGAGTGCCTGGAATTCCACGCCTCACTGCTGGCAGGATCCAGACTCTTTGGCTGATACCTGGTGTTACAGTACGTTTCCCCTCGCCAATGCAGAGCGTCTTGAAACAATATTTTTTTTACTATTGTCAAGTGCATCAGGATCAATGCTAGATTTCCGAGGACGATATAGGCCGAATATCGCCTTGGAAGTCCCAATTGATCAAAAAATCTTGCAGAAGCGGTTGTTATGGCAAAAATGCAGGCAAAAGGAAGCACGAACCATGAGTGCGGCATAAACTCTCTTGCGGGGACCGAATATAAAATCAGGGCCAGGATGAGGCATGGTAGGCTGACCAGAATGTGCATCGCCAGAAATTTTAACGCCGTAGAGACACGGTAATTCATTGCAGCGCTGAGGATTCTTGTCCACCCCATGAAAACCTCGGCAAAATTGCTGTACATCCTCGTTGTCAACAGATGCTGACCATTGGCGAACACAAGCCCGAGGCCTGCCGCTTTCACCCTTTTGCCAATTCCTATATCCTCCACAGCCAGGTCCCTGACATTCTTATGCCCGCCTATCCTGTCATACGCCTTTCTCGTTAGCATGAAGAACATTCCGTTAGCGGTAGCTACCGGGCTATCAGGATTATTCACCTGTGCTAGGGGAAACATAATGGCGGCCATCGAAGCCAGTGTAGGTTGAATAGCCTTTTCCCAAAAGCTGCCAAGAAGAAATTTTGGGGTGAGGGTGATCAGATTCACCCTTCGTTCAAGGGCTTCATCCAGACATATTCTCAAAGCTTTGGGATGAAGGGAGCTGTCAGCGTCGAGAAAGGCCAGCCATTCGCCCCTGGCTAGTTTCGAGGCAACATCAAGGGCATGACATTTGCCGGTCCAACCTTCAAGTCTCTTTTTTACCGTTACCAATCGGCAGTTCGAACGATTCTCGAAAAGCTTCTGAACCAACAAGCCAGTCCTGTCCGTAGACCGGTCATCCACGCATATCAGTTCCAGATTACTGTAATCCTGAGCCAGAATCGATTTTAGGCATTTTTCGATTACTTTTTCCTCATTGTGAGCTGGAACCAGGACCGATATGAGAGGCGGATTGTCTGGTAAGGTCACGCCCTCACGAGGATAAAGAAGCGGAACACATCTGTCATTTTCACGGATTTCGTGAATTCTGGCAATCCAGAACACCAAGATGTATGTCAGCAGGATGGCGCCTGCTATAAAACCACTATGCTCCAAGTCGTTGATCCTAAAGTGATAAATAGGTTTGTGATGTTACAAACACCGGGGGATTTTATCAGAAATAAAATGGCCTGCTATCTTTTTTTGCGCTGGCCCAAGAAATTTGTCACGGGACGATTTTCAACCGCATCCAAGATCACCATTGACTTCAAGTTTTTCTTGCTGCGCCCACTATTCCGAACCTGGAACCGGTCGCAAAGCCCTCAATCAAATTCAGGGAATTCTTTTTTAGCTCAGTCAGAAATTCCGTCTCATGAAATCGATCTTCCCGGGGATGACGCAGCATGGCTTTCAAAATCGGGTTGGCGTACAAAGGAGGATAAATTTCTTCAAAATAAAAGATACCCCCTTTTTTCAAAGTACGGGAAATTTCTCTAATGGTTTTTCGCCAATCCAGGACATGATGGATAATCCCGAAATTTACAACTGCGTCAAACACAGATTCTGAAAATGGAAGAAATTGGGCGTCTCCAACATAGAAATCTACAACATCTTCAAGTCTTTTGGGTCTCATCCAGTTTGCGCGTTTGACGAGAATCTCTTCCAGATCAAAAGCGACAACATGAGAAAAACCCATCTTGTCCACCATTAGTCGCGCTCCACGTCCCAACCCGCAACCTATCTCCAACGCCAGACCTTTCTCTGACGGGCTGGCTAAGCCGAGCCACTTCCTTACTTCCCTACGCTGAAAGATCTCACGTACAGGGCTGTAAATCCATACCCTTTCAGGCCAGTTCATTAACATGTCATCAAACTTAGGGTTCCTGATTTCATATCTCCTTAAAATCAAATTACAAAGGTCGATTGATAAGTTGCTTATCCATCCCGAAAAGAAACCTGCTTTTTTAGAGGGGGAAGGCGCATGAAAGGACAGTGATGGACAATAGTGCGACAGGTATGTAACTGGCTCTGTTAAAAAGTCGCGCCGCAGCCTGATTTCCAGGGTTAAAGTAAAGCGACTTGGTAGGTTCAAGTATCAAAAACCAGCTAACGACTCCAGCCAATAACGGATAGAGCCAGCCAACGCCGTTTCCAGCCAACGCGAAGATCGCCAGGCTACCAAAGAAGGCCATCCCATTAGCAACAACAAGGTAGAAGATCGACTCATGCAGTCCCTTGACGGTCAATGTCGTACGGGCACAAACTTTAGAATCATTGTCCATATCTACGATGTCATTAGCTATATTCTGTCCACCCACCTCCCAGGCAGCCAACCACAGAGCCAGCACAAAAAGGAATCCCAGCGAAGGGGCCGGATCAACCGCAAGTATGCCCGCCACTCCTCCACTAGCCTTCACCAGGGCTGATGGTATGATCTTAAGATGCGTTATTTTCAAAAGCTTGCAATAGACTGCCTCCAACGAGGCAGAAACAAGAAACAGAAGGCCACAGTAGGGATTCAGAAGCCACGCGCCGACAATGGCTACTGCCGACCAGAACATAAACCATGACAGCGCCTGTCGATAGCTTAGAAGTCCTTGAGCAACCGGATGCCTTACGAATATTTCATCAACATCAAACAAGCCTTGCTCGTGCTCAACCACGGAAAGCCTTTGCCTGTCCACATTTACATCAACTATGTCATTCAAGGCGTAAACCGCGGTGTACCCCGCAAATGCAGTCAAAAGACCAAGTAATATTGTGGGGACGGGTGGGAAGTGACCGAGATACAGCAACGCTGCCATTGCCGGTGTGGCTACATCCAGTATGGCATGAGGGGTCCTGGAGAGCCCCAGAAAAAGCTTCAAACGAGTGAGCAAGGAATTACTGTTCAATCTTTCGTCCTTGGCAAGATTGACCGGTTGGCGCATGAAATAGAATTCACCAAGATTTGATCAGTCATACGGGAAAGTCAGTTTCCCACCTAGAAAGCCGGTAAAGCCGACTGCAGCGGCCACTGCCACTATGTTGACCATGTAGGCTATGACAGACAGATCCACTGTTTTCAAGGGATCGCTGATCAGGAACATTCTTATGAAACAGGCGGACATGGAAAGTAATAGCGCTGACCATGCCATGATCCTTTTGTTTTTGATTACGGGTGATTCCGCAGCGTCATAATTCAACCACCATGTCAGGTAACCCGTGACAATAGCGCCCATAATTGATACCGAGCCGATAGCCAGTGTCAGAAATGCCGCCCACTCCGTAGCAGATGAACCCTGTATGACTCCAGCCAGTTCCAACAAGGGTGTGACCAATATAAGCCCCAGCGGAAAATGCACTACTGCGGGATGAGGATGTCGTCGATAGAAGGGGTGTCTCTCCAGAAAAGCCTCTATGGAGCCTTTCAGTCCCTCAGGTCTGGTTTTTTGATCCGCTGTAAACTCACCGACTAACTGAACCCTTTCCAGGACTTCCGGTCCATGCGGCGCAGCATTGAGATCCGAACTCAGATCGGAACCGGCCTGGTGACGCCTCATATGAAGACCTCCTGGCCAACGCTTGCTGGCGCTTACGTCGAATACTTTACCATCGACTACGACCAGAGCCGGCTTACCGTCCTTGCCATCAGACCTGGAGATATCTTCCGCAGAAAAGTTTTTCATGTGTGCGTCACCATGTCCATCCCTAAATTCACAAACATCAACCTACAGCAAGGCCTGAAGTTTCCAGCAACTTTCCCCAACCTGCTGGTGGATGAGCAAACATTTCTCCTCGAATGTGGAATTGTTTCCGCCCTTCAAAATGGTTTTGGGTTCAACCTGGAACCTGTCGACAGATTCATCGCACTCATCAGATATCACTTCTACTATCATCTGGACATCAGCATCAGAATATATCGCCTGGGACCCAACAAAAACACGAGGGTATCGAGGATTCCCCGAGGTCTCTACTGGAGATAGTTTTTCCGGTTTCTTGTTAGGGGTAAAACGTGGTTCAGGCGCACATCCCGAACAGCTTCTACATCCTGACATTGGTAGCTCCTATCAATAATTTTTGAAATTCAAGATCAAGACTATCTGTAAAAGACTTCCGTCCTCTCAAACTAAGGCCTGATGAACAGTCTGTCAAGAAGCTCAGCGATGTTTTGTAAAGCCCTTTTTCCATATCACCGGTACAAGCAGGCCCAAAAAGACTCTACTTACCAGCTATAATCCTGATCTCCTCTATGGCGCTATTTTCAAATTCCTTTAGCGCCTGCCTGATGATCGGATTCTCCATGGCTTCACTTCTGATTGCCCTGTGTTGATCGGTTTGTCCATCCACTACTGAATCGTAAGGTTTTTGATCCTTTAATGAAGTCTCTTGAGACAACATCAACGTTTTTACTTTAACCTTACCAAAAAAGTCATCAAAAATATTTTTTAATTCCGGTTTATTTTTTAAATTTTCTTCAAACTGTTCCTTGTAGACACTTTTGGTAAAACCTATTTCTACTAACCTGGGACCGTACGTGACCAGTTCAGCGTGTTCCATTAGGGCAAGAGAAGATTCATGGCCATGGCCACGGATATGGGACTTTAATTCCATCCATGCATCCGAAGCGCTACCCGTAGGCCGGCTGATGGCCTTTTCAGTGACACAAGCGTCCTGGCTTTTTGTTTCAGGCGATTTGGGAGCGGTTTGGTCTGGCGTTAATATTGTCGGGGCTGGCGATGGACGTACGGTTGTTCTGCTTTCCCGTGAAGCCCCGGATGTCGGCCCAGGTTTCGATCCTGATACTGCGATGGCAGCGCCCGTCAACTTCAGTGTCTTTTCCAGGCTATCCAGCTTGCCGATTATAGTACGCAAGTCAATGAGTTGCGGGGAATTGGCCACGCGGAGCAACATCATTTCCAGCGCTACCCACGGGTTGAGAGATTTCTTGATTTCGCCTTCAGTCTTCATCAACAAGGTGAAGAAATTTTGCAGTTCCATTGCTGAACAGTAGGACACTATCTTTTTCATGTCATCATATTCAGACTGGCTGACATCCAGGATTGCTGAAATATTGCTTTCATCCTTGACAGTGGCCATCACTATAAGATTTCGAAGATACTGAATCAGGTCTATGACGAACTGGTCTGGATCGTATCCTTTCTGGAACAGTTTGCTGAGTAGGGCCAATACCTTGGCTGAATCCCGAGCAATAACCAGTTCGACAAGCTGTGACAGGCTGTCTCTGCCGTCAATCCCAAGAATTGACGCTACCTGATCGGTAGTTATCTGACCATCACTAAATGCGATGACCTGATCTAACAGACTAAGCGCATCTCTGAATGATCCCCTGGCTTCCCTGGCAATAACGTCTAACGAATCCGGTTCAGCGCTGATACCTTCCAGCGAAAGTATTTTCCCGATTCCGATTGATATGTCTGATGTAGATATGGTTCGGAAATTGAATCTCTGGCACCTCGAGTTGATGGTAGCTGGTACCTTGTGGGATTCTGTGGTAGCAAAGATGAATTTGGCATGAGGTGGAGGTTCTTCGAGTGTCTTCAACAAAGCATTGAAGGCATTTATAGATATCATGTGGACTTCATCAATGATGATGATCTTGTACGATGACCCCACCGGTGGATATTTTATATTCTCGTTTATTTCCCTGATATTTTCAACCGAAGTGTTTGAGGCTCCATCTATCTCGATAACATCCACACTGTATCCGCCCGAAATTTCCGTGCATGAGACACATTTGTTGCATGGATCGGCATCCTGCTCCGGCCGTCCTGTGCAGTTCAGTGATTTGGCAAGAATGCGTGCTACCGTTGTCTTACCGACCCCCCTGACACCGCAAAAAAGGAAGGCGTGCCCTACCCTTCCGGATACGATAGAATTCTTGAGGGTCTTTACAACGTGGTTCTGCCCCACCACATCGCTAAAAGTAGTCGGTCGGTATTTTCTTGCAAGGACTAGGTAGGGAGGCATCAGTGTGAAGAGGTCTCAGAGATTCAAAGGGAGATACGCCGACAACCAGGAGAGGGCCGACCCCCGAGATTACGTCCGCTGCTTCCTTCCGGACCTGACGGGTTAAATAACTCCAGGTCGCCCTCACCGGGTTGCCCGCGCTGATTTCAGAAAAGATCCCTTTCTAAGGAATCTCGCTTGATTCAGTTTTATTGTATAACAAATTTTAGTCATACCGTCAACCGGACTTGCCGGATATTGACTTAGCGGTATCCATACCCGGGCATCATTTAGGGCGAGGCGCCTCTTATGCAGTTCCATTTCACGCTGAGATGAATGATAATTAGAATTAAAGCGTTATTTGTTGCCATATTTAGTCCAAGCTTCACTATGTTTGTAAATATCCGGAATGAAGGGTCTCAACTGCCGGAAAAATTTGTACCAGGATAAGTCATGACCAAATCTACAACACTACCCGTGCATGGAAGCATTCAGAGGGCTTCAACCCTACCACAGGAGGAAGACCATCTATATTCGTGCATGCCCGGTTCCAGGACATTTGTGGACTGGCTGAGGCGACACAGTAAGGAAATAAAGCTTGAATGGATGAAAAGACTATCTGTGCTATCCCCTTCCTACCGTGAGACAACCGACAAGGAACTGTCTGGAACTGTCTCACGGGCTTTTCAGGCCAATTTGGAATACATATCCCTGTGCAGTTTTTCAAAAATAAAGAACTTCATTGATTACATTACCAGGAAAAGACTAAAGGAGGGATTTCCTCTATCAGATGTCCAAAAGGCTTTCGAACTTTTTCGAGTTGTGGTCATAAAACGGCTTGCGCAAGAGGAAAAATTCGTCCTGCTGGCAGAATCCGCAGAGAGCATAAATAGCTGCCTGTCTTTCACGGTTCATAGATTTTCAGACCATTACCAGCACATGCATGAACTCTCGATATTGGAACACACCAAGAAACTGGAACAGGCCATAAGGACGAGAACTGCGGAACTCGAGCATAGCGAAAAACGTTACAAGGCCCTAGTTGAGGAGATCAACGATGGCTACTTCATAATACAGTCCAAAAGGATTATTTTTGCAAACCTTGCTTTTTGCCGAATGCACAGGGTTCATCCCAAGATGGTCATAGGCAGACTCTTTTCAGATTTTGTCTCACCTGAGTCTCTTCCGGCTCTACTGGAATCATACATTGAGATCATTGAGGGAGGCCCGGGTTCTGGTCCGGTTCAATACAGGATTATTGGAGTGAATGATGAGAGCGGCTACCGTGAGGTCAGAGCAAGACTTGCGAATCTCGGAACTGGACCGGTACTGATTGGAATATGTCGTGACATAAGTGATCGGGTTCATATGGAAAATCAGGTGAGGGAACATGAACGGCTGGCGTATCTCGGGCGGCTTTCAGCTTCACTTTCGCATGAACTCCGCAACCCTTTATCCTCAATAAAGATGAACCTTCAGATACTGGAAAGAAAGCTCGAACTGGATGGTTATGACCGGAGACGCCTTGAAATTAGTGTCAGCGAGGTTTCCCGGCTCGAGGATATCTTACGACAACTTCTGGATACTGCGCGCCCTCTTTCAGTGACAAAGAAAGAGGAAGACTTAACCTTGATCGCAAGGAAATGCGTTGAACTTCTGGAACCCAAGGCCATGGAAAAACAACTTACGGTTATTCAGTCCTTCTCAAAGAAAACCCCAAGACTTAACCTTGACTCGTCCAAGATTCAGCAAGCAATAATCAACCTTTTGCTCAATGCTATTGAGGCGTCTCCTTTTAAAGAAAGGATATCGATCTGGACAAGGGTTTCAAGAGGCAAGGCTCCAAAACTGATTGAACTCGGTGTCAGCGATAATGGACCGGGAATCCCTTCACAGCAGGTTAGCGTTCTGTTTACTCAGTTCAACACGAGTAAAACTCTAGGCAGCGGCTTGGGATTGAGCAATGTAAAGCGGATCATAGAAGCTCATTCCGGGACGGTTGTCTTCAGAAAACCCAAAGGGCCCGGGGCAACTTTTGTTTTGAAGTTTCCTCTGCCGGATTCTGAAAACATTTCTCAATCAGTCTCATGAGGACTCGCTGCTTTTGGAAACCGTTTATGGCTGAAAATTGGCCCCCAATATCTCAGTCGATGAATTTTGGTGGTAGCATTTTGTCGTATAGAAAGTTCTGGCTTGGTAAAGCCATCACAGTTGATATCCCGTGAGCAAGGACTCGACCGGAGGAATCCAGAACGGTTGCCTCCCCCAATCCTAGGGTTTTTCCCATCTTTATGCGCTTCCCCCTTAGATCGGAAGAGCGTC
>CALDNG010000422.1 GCA_937915285.1 uncultured Desulfomonile sp.
ACAATTCTATGCCAAAAATGGGGGATATTACCCTATCGGGGTTGACTCCATAGTTATTAGCCTGTGACGGCTTGTCCCATCCCGGGACCGATTTGTCCACGCAGGCGTAATTAAACCATTTACCCGGCTGCCAGTAGGAAAACCTGCCAGTCAAATGCCAGTTCTCCAGCAGCTTCCATATAACTCCCGCGCCAAATTCCCAGCCTAGATCGCTCTCGTGAATGTTTGGGACTATGCTAGAATCACTGCTAGCCTGATTCTTAAAAGTAAGGTATCCAAATCTAGTTCGAGTGTCAGTGGCACTATTAACTTTGGCATCGTCGGGCCTCACGTAGCCCCACATGTATCCGTTTGAAGAGCGCTCGGCTTTCATCACTGTAAACAGCAAGTCAAGGTTGGTTGCCAGAAGATAGTCGAATCTGGCAGCCAGGACATTTGACGCGGACATGTCAAGGTATGAATTTACTCCTGCCCTGTAGAACTTTCCCATCAATATTCCATATTGGTTAAACACTGCGTAGGCGCTTCTCTCAGCCTCCTGAATGAACGTCTGGGTGTTGAAAAGAGCCCCGTGTCTTCTGTCCGCTCCAGGCATATGGGCCGCTAGAAAGCTTAATTTTGCAGGGCCGTAATATGCTCCGACTTCAGCCATGTAGCGCCATGATTCGGTATATGGTGGTAGATATTCCAATTTATCCGGGGGGTCCTGAAGTATTGGCAATGGAGCAACCACACTCATGCTGTAATTGGCGGGTCCGGGCAAGAAGCCGTTCTGGGCCCGCTGATATTTTATTGTTCGATAAAACCAGTCCGCCTCGGCATTCAGGAAAAAACGCCCGTCATTATACTTGAGATATATCCAGCCTTCGCTTACCTCTGTTTGGCGAGGCGGGAATTTATGCCTGTTGGTGGTTGTCTGTTGAGACTCAGGCCCATCGTGAAACAGGAAATAGAATCCTCCAATTCCGGTTTCCATGGTAGCGGATGAATACTTCAGATAGGTCAAAAGATGAGTTTGTCGAGCAGCATTCTGGTCGTCTATGTTCCAATAGTCCCTACTGCCCAGACGCCACGGATAAAATCCGGCCCCGATCGTCAAAGGTCCATAGGCGCTTTGCAGAACAAACATTTCCACTGACCTGCGCCCCGCATCAAATACATCCTCAGCCGATTCGGCGCTGCTGAATTGAAATCCGCATGCCTGACGGAAACCCCTTCTCCCATAATAAACCGTCCCCATGGGAGTCTCGGCTGTAACCCACAAACGAGTCCATCTTCCGTACGAGATTACGTTCTCGAAATCCGGGTTTTGAATGGATGCCAGATCAGTCGCAACATCAGAATTGATACGGTAGGTTCCACGGATGGCGATGGCGTTGTTCAGTTTCAGAACAGGGAATATCGCAAACCTGGTTGTTGAGTTTTCGGCGGTAGAGCCTGACATGGCCTTGTCTTGAAACCAGCCGTTGATCGGGGCCATGTCATTTGTCGTAGTTGCTCCATTGTCGATGTTAAAGGCGCCAAAGAAGCCGTTCGCCCCCATTTGTGTGGAATAGACATATCTGAAATAGATCGCAGCGGATTCAATGTTGAATTCCCAGCCTATAGCGGAATGTGGACAGAAAACGGTGATGATAATCGAGTAGAAAAGTATAATTGGAAGTCTGAAGGAGCAAGCCCTAAAAAGTAAATATCTGGCCAAAACCCATAGTCGGGGCGGAACATGCAGTTTGGGCGACCTGATAGCTTCAGGGTTTAATTCGTTTTTTTTAGGCAAATGACCGATTCCTGAAGCCGGCGCAAAGGGCTGTCCAAAAGACTTCCGGATGAAAATGACATTGGGCCAGGCCAATCATTTCACCATATCAACCCGAACAGCACCTTTGTTCCCATGATGGCCAGCAGAACCGCAAAAACCTGCTTCAGCCTTTTCACAGGAAGCATGTGGGCCAATCTGGCTCCCAAGGGAGCAGTAAGAACGCTTGCCACGACAATTCCAAAGAAAGCCGGTAAATAGACGTATCCGAACGACCATACAGGCAGTTTTGGGTCGCTCCAGCCTGAATAAATGTAACCCAGCGCCCCTGCAACGGCTATTGGGAAACCAATGGCAGCCGATGTCCCGATGGCCTTGTGAGTGGGAATATTGCACCATATCATGAATGGAACAGATAGACTTCCGCCACCTATTCCAACAAAGCTGGACACAGCGCCGATTATGTTTCCGACACCGAACATTCCCAACTTACCGGGTAATTCCCTGGATGGATTCGGTTTTCTGTCGCGAACCATCTGGTATGCGACACAGTACAAAAAGATGACGAAGAAAAAACTCAAAAATGCTGTAGACATTTTCGACGCCACGCACGATCCGAGGAAGGTTCCCACCAATATCCCCACAACTATTTGCCGGACAATGTCCCACCTGACAGCTCCAACTTTGTTGTGAGCGCTGAAACTCGATATGGATGTGAACATTATACTCGCCAGGGATGTTCCCAGGGCAAGGTGCATGATCAATTCGTAAGGGAAGCCCTGTTCAGTGAAGCTATAGGCTAGTATCGGCACAATGACCAATCCGCCACCAACCCCTAAAAGTCCGGCTAGAACACCGGCCACGGCTCCGACGAGCATATAAACAAGAAGGATGAAAAACATGTTGTCTCCAATGAAGGCCGAACATTGGCGTTTGCGGGACCAGTTAACAGCACCTGCCTACTGGCGTCATCCAGGCCGATAGTTTGTGACCCCGACTGCGACCCAAACCTTCATTGGAGCAAAACCGCACGATTAATTCAAGTCAAATGTTTCAGATTATGTCCCTGTGATACTCTTGCAGGGATCTGACCCTACTTTCACCTTTCTGAAGCGCCCGTATCCCGCGAGCGGCCGCAAAGGCCGCAGCAAGAGTAGTAATATAGGGAGTCTTGTACCTAATGGCAGCCTTTCGAATGTAAGAGTCATCCTCCTTGCTGATTTGGCCGCTTGGAGTATTTATCACCAGGTTTATCTCACGGTTCTTGATATGATCCAGTATGTTGGGACGTCCCTCACTAAGTTTGAGGACCATGTCGGACTCTACTCCCTGTTCCGCAAGGTAACGGTGAGTGCCTTCAGTCGATTTTATCCTGAAACCTAATTCAACAAATTGCCTGGCCACCTCGAGGACAGCCGGTCGTTCATTGTGGGTAACAGATATGAGCACCACCCCTTCGGAGGGCAAGGTCGACTGCGCCGCTTCCTGGGCCTTGTAAAATGCCAGTCCAAATGATTCAGCCATTCCCAGGACCTCTCCTGTGGATCTCATTTCCGGTCCAAGCAATGGGTCTACTTCAGGAAACATGTTGAACGGGAAAACAGCCTCCTTGACTCCATAATGGGGAACAGTCCTGGCTTTTAGTTCAAAGTCCGACAGCTTCTTTCCAAGCATAATTTTGGTGGCAATGCTTGCCATTCCAAAATTACAGACCTTGGACACGAGAGGCACCGTCCTTGATGCCCTTGGATTGGCCTCCAGAACATATACGGTATCGTTTGCAATGGCATACTGCATGTTCATTAGACCGACCACCCCAAGCTCTACCGCTATCTTGCGGGTATAATCCCTGATTGTCTCAAGATGCTTCGGTGGAATGCTAATAGGCGGTATTACGCATGCAGAGTCGCCTGAGTGAACTCCAGCAAGCTCTATGTGTTCCATGATTGCAGGCACGAAAGCGTCTGTTCCATCCGAGACAGCGTCCGCTTCGGCTTCGATGGCCCTCTCCAGGAACCTGTCTATCAGTATGGGCCTTTCCGGGCTTACCTCAACGGCTGCAGAGACATACCGCCTCAACATCTGCTCGTTGTGTATAACCTCCATGGCGCGTCCGCCCAGCACATAAGAAGGCCGAACCATCAATGGATATCCGATCCCTTTTGCCACTTCGATGGCTTCATCCAAATTGCTGGCCATTCCGGAGTCCGGTTCAGGTATTCCCAGCCTGCTCATCATTTTCCTGAAACGGTCTCTGTCTTCAGCCAGGTCAATGACATCAGGCGAGGTTCCGATTATCTTCACCCCAGCGCTGGCAAGTTCGCTGGCTATGTTCAAAGGTGTTTGTCCACCGAACTGAACTATAACCCCTTCGGGTTTTTCCTTTTCATATATACTGAGGACATCTTCAACGGTGAGCGGC
>CALDNG010000423.1 GCA_937915285.1 uncultured Desulfomonile sp.
AATGATTTTCTGCTTGTTTCCGAATTCTATATCACCGGTGAAATGTATAAACGCCGGGCGGATCTCGTCGGATTCGTGAACGGAATCCCTCTGCTTTTCATCGAACTAAAGGCCCCGCATGAGCCCATCAAAAGCGCTTATGACAACAACCTGTCGGATTATAAGAACTCAGTCCCTCAGCTTTTCTGGCCCAATGGCGTGATAATTCTCTCAAATGGCAGCGACGCCCGTATCGGGAGCGTCTCATCATCATGGGAACATTTCAGCCGATGGAAACGCATCAGTGACGAAGACGAGCAGGGCGTAATATCCCTCGAAACCATGATTCGTGGTGTTTGTGAGCCAGCCCGGTTTCTCGACATGGTTGAAAGCTTCCAGGTCTTCAAGGATACAGGCTCCGGGATCGCCAAGATAGTTGCCAAGAATCACCAGTTTCTGGGCGTGAACAAGGCCATTGATCTCTTGCGGCACATCTCGAACCTGCCGCCTTCTGATCCGAAGGCAGGGCAGCTTGGAGTATTCTGGCATACGCAGGGCAGCGGAAAAAGTATTTCAATGATCTACTTTGCGCAGAAAATCTTCCGCAAGATCCCTGGAAACTGGACATTCGTAATTGTGACCGACCGTCGGGAGCTTGACGAACAGATCTACAAGAATTTTGTCCACGCTGGGGCTGTCACCGCATCCCAGGCCCAGGCCAACAGCGGCGATGATCTAAAACGCCTGCTGTCCGAAGATCACCGCTACATCTTCACGCTGATTCAAAAATTCAGGACCGAAAAGGGCCAGCGTTATCCCAAAATATCGGATCGATCAGATATCATAGTAATTGCCGATGAAGCCCATCGTAGCCAGTATGACACGTTTGCAATGAACATGAGGTCTGCTCTCCCCAATGCAAAGTTCATCGGGTTCACCGGCACACCTCTGATGGTCGGCGAAGAAAAGACACGTCAGGTTTACGGCGACTATGTGAGCGTCTACGACTTCAAGCAATCCATCGAAGACCGCGCTACTGTCCCACTCTACTACGAAAAGCGTTTGCCTGAACTCCAGTTGACCAACGATGACCTGAACGAAGAAATCTACAAACTCATCGAGGACTCGGCTCTGGACGAAGACCAGGAAACGGTACTCGAAAAACAGTTTGCTCGTCAATACAGCCTCATCACTCACGAAGAACGGCTTGAAACTGTCGCCAGAGACATGGTGGCGCATTACATGGGCAAGGACTTCTCATCAGGAATTGGCCCTGGCAAGGCGATGTTTGTGAGTATCGACAAGGCCACCGCCGTAAAAATGTATGACAAGGTTCAGAAACACTGGAGCCAGGAGCTTGCGAAACTCGAATCATCACGAAATCCAGGTCCCCATGATCCCGAGTCCGAATTTGAACGAAAGCTACGCTTCCTCAAGGAAACGGACATGGCCGTCGTGGTGTCACAGCAACAAAACGAAATTGAGGATATGGCCAAGAAGGGCGTGGACATCCGGCCACACCGTGAAAGGATGGTCAAGGAACACCTCGACTACAAGTTCAAGGATCCAGATGATCCTTTCAGGATAGTATTTGTCTGCGCAATGTGGATGACCGGTTTTGATGTTCCTTCATGTTCCACTATTTACCTCGACAAGCCAATGAAGAATCACACCCTGATGCAGACTATCGCAAGGGCTAACCGTGTATTTCCTGAGAAGAACAACGGCCTCATCGTTGATTACATCGGCGTGTTCCGGAATCTTCAACAAGCTCTGGCGATTTACTCTCCATCTGAGGACACTGGATCAAAGCCGATTGAACCAGTGGATGATCTGGTTGAAGAACTGAAAAAGGCTATTCAGGAAACAAGGGATTTCTGCGGAAACAAGAACGTTGATCTCGATTCAATATTGCGCTCCGAAGAATGGCACACGGTCGCCGGGATCGATGACGCAGTGAAACGGCTGATTTTGAACGATCCGGATTCATACAGCGATCCACTGGATGATTCTGTCGAAAAAATCCTTGTGAACAACGAAAGCAAGCAACAATTCAAAACATTGGCTTCAAAAGTCCGCAGGCTTTTCAAGGCTATTAAACCGCACCCAATCGTTTCGGACGTTGCGCCGATCTGCGTCCTGATAATCGTAATCGCAGCAAAGATCCAGTCCCTATCAGGGTCGGTTGATATCGACAACGTAATGAATGAGGTTGACGATCTTTTGACCAAGTCTGTCACCGTGTCAAGGATACGGCCCGGACAGTCCCAGGTCGTGGACCTCGCCAGTCTGGACATCGACAAGATTCGCGAACGCTTCAACACCGAAAAAAAACGCACGCAGGCCGAATTACTCAAAGGCTCGCTCAATAGCAAGATCAACCAGATGGTCCGCTTGAACAAGATGCGATACGACTTTCACGAAAAACTTCAACAGCTCATAGAGGATTACAACACTGGCGGAGTTGATCTTCAGACATTTATCGATGAACTCATAAAACTCACCGGGGCTTTGAAAGAAGAGGAAAAACGCAGCGTGCGCGAACAGCTCTCCGAGGAAGAACTCGCTCTCTTCGATATCCTCACGGAACCCGAACCAAAGCTTGGCCCCGATGAGAAACGCCTTGTAAAGCGAGTAGCCTCTGATCTCATAGAAACACTGAAAAAAGAAAAACTAGTGCTAGATTGGCGCAAGAAATGGCAAGTCCGGGCTGCTGTCCAGAGCACTATCGCCGAAATTCTGGACAGACTCCCCGAAACCTACTCAAAAGAACTCTACGAAGAAAAATGCGCCATAACCTATCAACACATTTACGACAACTACTACGGAGCCGGAAGAAGTGTGTATCAATCGGCTCATATTCATTAGAAGGCCAGTTCTGGAGAGTTTGATTGAAAACTTTTTTTGTTATTTCCGTAGTGCTTGAATCGCTATGTGCATTTGACGCCACTGCTAACCAGGATGAAGCGTCGGAACGGGGAGAATAAGCATTCATGTCATCAAGTGAAAAAAAATGTCCTATTTGCGCTGAGTATGTAAAGCAGGAAGCTGTAATATGCAGGTTCTGTGGTTACAACTTTGAAACTAAGGAACGCGGGAACCAGCGTGCCAAATCTTCAGAGCATGGGGGCTGCTTTTGGATATTCGTGATAGCCGTAGGTGTTTTCGCCGGTGTCATATTACTTTCTCTTTTTTGAATATCAGCCTGATAACTATTTTTTTTTGCATCTATTTAACGAATCACTTTTTGATCAAACCGAATCTTGACTGGGTCATTAGTGACGGTTACCTGAATGATGCACTAGGCATGGCAATTCTTTTGGCCTACAGTAACCTGGTGATAATCTCATGTGACAACAGGCGTTTATTAATATTGAGTTTTTCGCGCATTTTTACATTCGCCTTTTTGGTGGGGCTATTCTGGGAGTATATTACCCCATTGTATCGTTCGAATTCTGTGTCCGATCCATTCGACCTCTTGGCCTATTTGTCGGGTGCGTCAGTCTATTACTCCGTTCTGAGAAGTAGGTTATTCTTTTGATATTAGGCACGTTGAAGAATTAGGACTGACCACATTA
>CALDNG010000424.1 GCA_937915285.1 uncultured Desulfomonile sp.
CCAAGCGCTTTCTTCCCCCCAACTGCCACGTCCAGTTTCTTGCCCATTGTAATGGACGTGTAGACAAGATTCCGCTACAACAGGACATAATGCTGCGTCATTATTGGTATGACAACGCATGGATACTCAGACCCCTGGGATTTATGAACCGAAACAGCGTAGGCAAGGACTATCTCATCGAGTTCGCTGAAGTCGTAAGGGACCTCCCTCCCGTCAAAGCCTATCAAGACTTCCTGGTCTTCCGGATCTATTCTGACTATCCGGCCAATGTCCCCATTAAAAACTTCCTTATCGTAATTGTTTCGAATCTGCATAACCTTGTCAGCAACTCGGAAACTTCTCCCGCCCCGCATTACGCCTTCCTCTCTAGGGTTGAGAGCCTTCTGGAGTTCTATATTCAAATTGCTAGTTCCCACAACACCCCGGTTCATGGGCGTCAAAATCTGAACATCATCCACAGGGTCGAATCCAAAGGCGTTTTGGATTCTGCCACAAACTAAATCCAGGATGATTTTGAGGACATTTTCAGGCTCATTCTTTTCTATGAAATAGAAATCATTCCTACCAGAGGAAGGCCTGTCAAGGTTCGGCATGGAACCGCTGTTTATCAAGTGGGCGTTGACTATTATCGAACTATCCCGGGCTTGACGGAATATCTCGTTCAACATTACTACAGGCACAGACCCCGATTCTATGACATCACTCAGAACACTACCAGGCCCTACGGACGGGAGTTGGTTGACATCACCTACCATAATGAATGTAGATTCTGGAGGAATGGCTTTCAGAAGATGATACATGAGGACGGTGTCGATCATCGAAGCTTCATCGACAATGAGCAAGTCGCAATTTAATGAATTCTCTTCATTCTTCTGGAACCCGCCTGAAGCCGGACTAAATTCCAGAAGACGATGAATGGTCTTGGCCTCCCGGCCGGTAGCTTCGCTCATCCGCTTGGCAGCCCTACCGGTAGGCGCTGCCAGCAGAATTCGGATTGCGATCCTTTCAAAGATACCAAGAATGGCCTTTATTATGGTGGTTTTGCCGGTCCCCGGTCCGCCAGTTATGACCATAACCTTGTTTACAACCGCAGACTTTACAGCTTCTATCTGGTTGGGAGCTAAAGAAAGTGACAGTTTTTCCTGAATCCACTTAACAGCTTTTTGGGCGTCGATTGGTCTCCTTGCATGAGGTCTTCTCATCAGAAGCTTGAGTCTGGAGGCAATGCCCGTTTCAGAGACGTGGAACTTAAATAGATAGATCCCAGGAGTTTCGAGTTCCTCATGTGCGGAACCTTCACTGACAAAGTCCTCAATAACTATTCTTCTCGTGGCCGATAGAGGCTGTATAGCTGAAACAACTACTTCTCTATCAACGCCGAGCATTTCTACGGATTTTTCAATAAGCTTGCTTTGAGGATAATATACGTGTCCGTCATCTGACGTCTGGTGAAGAACGTAGAGGGTTCCGGCTTCAGCCCGCACATGGGAATTCTTTTCGAATCCCAGACTCTCTGCTATCCTGTCGGCAGTTATGAAGCCAATGCCGAAGGTATCCATTGCCAGCCTGTACGGGTTTTCCTTAACGATCTGGATCGAGTCGTCACCGTATTGCTTGAAAATCTTTGCTGCGTAGGTAGCGCTTACTCCATGGCCTTGAAGAAAGACCATAACCTCCCTGATCCGTTTCTGGTCCGACCATGCCTTGCTAATGAGGCCTATACGCTTTTCGCCTATACCATCGACTTCCGACAACCTCTCCACCGACTGCTCAATTATGTCCAGGGTATCCTTGCCAAAAAGTTTAACAATCCTCTTGGCCATGACAGGGCCGATGCCTTTTATGAGACCGGACCCAAGATACTTTTCTATTCCAGTTACGGTAGCCGGGACGAGAGTCGTATACTGCAGTATGCTGAACTGCTCTCCGTACTTGGGGTGATTGATCCATTCACCTGTAGCTCTAATAACCTGACCTGGCATGGGAGCCATGATGCTACCGACTGCAGTCACTAATTCCCTATGGCCTGTTATCTTTAGACGTAGTGTACTGAAGCCATTTTCCTCGTTATGGAATGTTACTCGTTCGATTTGGCCGTGGATGGTTGATGACATGTTTCGGAATCCGTGATGGGGAAGCTTGCTGAACTCACCCCGTCGATACAAAGCTTCGGAAGTAAAAAAAATGAGATCCCCGTATATTCCTAGACTACTGTTTCAAAGGGCTACACAGACATTCCCCCAAAATTAAATTT
>CALDNG010000425.1 GCA_937915285.1 uncultured Desulfomonile sp.
CGATCTCAATGGCAAGGCCGGAGCTTTTTCTGGCTTGAGCAAATTCCCCCTTGTCTTTAAGTACCCACGCCTTCCCATGTAAAGCCCAGGCCTGATTCAGTTTGGAACCCATTTTTAGTGCTCTGCTGTAACTCTCGTCATACAGGCCTAATGCCCTGTCATAATCGCCGTAAGCAAGGTAAACAGCGCCCAGGTTCCCCCTGACCTGTCCGGACGTCCCTTCCACTCCCCTAGCATCCAGAATTTCAAGCGAGGATTTGTAGTTCCGCTCCGCACTGGAATAATCTCCGAGTTTCCAGTCAACGTTCCCGATGTTATTGTAAATTATCCCCGTCAGTATCTGTGAGCCTGATTCAATGGAGAGTTGAAGGGCTTTTCGGTAGTAGTCCAAAGCCTTGGAATATTCGGACCATGACTCATGGATGTGTCCGACATTATTGAGGAGAGACGCCTGTCTGGAGCTATTAGGATTTGTTTCGTAATATTTCAGGGCAGAGTTAAGGTTGTCGAGGGCCTCTCGGTAATTGCATTGCTGGACTAGAATGGCCCCTTGTCGTTCTTTAACCATGGCTTGACTTAACCTGTCACCTCTTGGTGCGAATCCAGAGGCCTGGCCAATTACATTCAAGGCGGATTCCAGCCTGGTCAACTGAATCAATGAGTCCGTCTTGTTGATCAGGATCGAAAAAAGCTCGTTATTGTCGGTGGATGTATTCTTACCTACAAGATCAAATGCCTGGTCATAACATTTGATGGCGCTATCATACTTACTTTGCGCCGCAAGTATTCTTCCTTGAACGTGTAGAGCCTTTCCCCTTTCCACATTCCTGTTGAGTGATTGAAAAACGGATTGAGCGCGGTTGATCATGTTAGTGGCCGTATTCAGGTCTGATAGTTCCAGATGGGTTCGGGCAAGGTAAAAATCGGCCACAGCCTCACAATAGGCATCGCCAGAGCAGGCCTGACGCATCCTGTCGAATGTCAAGGCCGCCTGCCGGAAATTAGACTTTTCCAGCAGTGTCTCGCCCTCTTTATTGAGCGCCAAGGCTTCTTTCATATCTGCTTGAGCGCTACAGACAGTCCACGCGATCACAACGATGAACGCCCATGCCAGGAAGAAAAAACGGCCATACTTGAATCTCATTTTCTGAACCTCAAAAAACGCCGCTTACGGCAAGCATTTTTGTGAAGAGCTGAGGGTTAATTCCAGAAACACTTGCAATCAATACAGAAATTATAGCATTACCGAGGATTAAACAACTCCGCAAATCCACGTGTGACAACCATTTTTTAAAGAGCGCGCCCCAAGGTTCCAAGATGGCGCCTACGGTTTCAAACAATGTCATTCGATCATGAAATGGAATTCCAGAGCGCCACGAACAGTCCAATTATAAACGTTTTTAAACTTTTTTCTTGACATTCTCAGCGGTTAGTATTGTATAGTTCACCGTAAGGTATTGTCATTTTAATATTGTTATTCAATTGGGGTTAGGAGGTGTTTTTCATGCCTAAGAACCGAAGGTTATTACTTTTTGCAGCCACCGTGGCATTGATGTCTTTCATGTCGGCGTATGCAATGGCTGGTGGTCCTGCAGCGGGGCAGGCCGGGACTTCCGAGCGATCTGCTTTTCCTTTTGGAGGAAGCGGCGCTGGTGTTGGAAGTGGGACGCCTACCGGGGGATTTTCACTCGGTGGCGGTGTGGGCTCAGCCAACATAGTCGGGAGCAACGGACCGAGCGACGCGTTAAATCTCTCGGATGTCGGAATAAATGACACATTCATCTGGAACCTGCGCGCTATGTATGAAACATCGCTGATGGGTCTTTTCTTCAGACTTGGCGGCGACTTCTACAGTGCAAAATATACAGGATCTGTTGGATCGTATTCCGGTCATGCCCACCCTGTATTGGCAGTGGGTCAGGGCGCAGAGGGAACACTCGACACAACCATGTGGTTCATAAACCTGGATTTCGATCTGGCTTCAGCCTTCTGGCAGAACGGCCGCATCATGATTGGACCAAGAATCCAGTACGCCAACTACTATGACAACTTTCAGGTCACAAACACCACAACCAATAATTCCAGCAACTCGTCACGAAGCGAGGGCATGTTTGGAATTGGATTTGCCGGTGGAATAGATCTGGGCAAAATAAGCGGATTCGTTTACAAGGACACTTGGGGAACCCTCTCTCCGGGCATATTCTTCGCCGCGACTTTTGGCAAGGGCGGAAACATGCGTTATGACACCTACGAAGTCATGGCAAGACTATATCAGTCAAACACCAACAATTTCGTCGCCATGAACATGAGCCCTACGCTGTATGCTGAAATAGGTGTTCAGGGATTCCGTTACAAAGAGACCAGAGACGACACAGATAACGTTGTCGTTTGGTGGGGCCACAACTCGAACGCAGATTACAGGGTGACCGCGCTAATGGCTCGAGTGATGGTCGGTTTCTAGAAAACAGCGCTTCTCAAAAAAGAATTGCTTTGAGCAATGCTGGGTCAAAGGTCTTGCTCTAAGCCATATCCTTACTTGGCCCTCCTGAACGGAGGGCTTTTTTTTGGCCGAAAAGATCAGAATCAGACTCATACAATGACGAAATTCAGCCAGCATGGTCATGGCACATTAGAGTTGACTCAACTGAAATTTTAATAGATACTTAATTCATTAACAAATACTTAATTTGTCCATTCGAGAGAATTGGCGGCATCAAGGACAAGAAATCAATTTTTGTAAATATTTCAGTGTCTGGTTAAATATTGTATTATGAAGGAACAAATCAAAGTGTAATCGGTGAGATTTCGATTTTAGAAATAAAACTCGGACTTGCCTCTCGGTCTGGAATGGATGTTTTGTCTCATCCGATGGAGAGATAATTACCAAGATTTTAATGCAAGGAAATGGCCTCAACTTCGAACCCCTGCTTTCGTTTTGTTACGTTTTTCAGACTTGGCGCTTACGTCATCTTTCATCATTAGATGATTCGTGTCCATTAAGGCCAGTATGCGCCTGGGGCAAAGTAACTCAATTTCAATGAAACATTCTCTACCTCGCAACGTCTTGGCGGTAATATCCATGAACTTTTTAGGTGTTATTGGATGTTTTGCCCGGCCGAACCTGACTGTGGCTGAGAAATGGTCCTAATTTTCGGATCGACTGATTGCTCACAATGGAGGTCGTCTATGAAAAGAGTCATTTTGTTAGCGGTAGCGCTCTTCGTTTCGATAGCGCTGCTTTCGTCCATCGCTACGGTATCTGCTCAGGATTCCAAGCTACACCTCAAATTTAGCACCTGGCATCCACCAGCAAGCCGCGAAGTCACAACGGTCTGGATTCCTATGCTTGAGGAACTTCAGAAGCGCAGCAATGGCCGCATCACTTATACGATGTATGCGGGAGGAGCCCTTGGTAAGGGTCCGGAACATTTTGACATAGTCAAGAAGGGCCTGGCGGACATGGGTTACTTCACAGCCACATGGACACCAGGAAAATTTCCTCTCACGGATGTGCTCTCTCTGGCTGCCTGGGTAGATGGTAAGGATTTAGCCACCAACATCGGTAACGAGATGCTTCACAAGGTTCTGGATAAAGAATTTCAGGATGTGAAGGTCATAGAACTCAACGGTTGCATTCAGGCGTTTGTTTACACCACCAAACCGGTTAAGAGCCTTGAAGATCTCAAGGGTAAGAAGCTTCGCTCTCCTGGTGGGATGCAAACAGCTTACATCAAGGCGCTCGGCGCTGAACCGGTGTTCATGCCCTTGGGAGATGTGTATATGGCCATGGATACAGGAACCATCGATGGCTTGGTAACCTGCCCGCCGCTAATCCTTGCTTTCAAATTGCATGAGGTTGCAAAGCATGCCGTCAAGGCCACCTTTGGTTGTGTTTCTGAAGGGGTGATAATGAACAAGAAGACATGGGACAAGACACCGCCAGACCTTCAGAAGATTATTATGGAAGTTTGCGGGAACCCGTTTGCGACTACACACGGCTTGAGCAAGGATGTTTACGCCAAGATGATGGACGAGTTGAAGGCCAAGGGCGTGACCATCTATGATCTACCGCCTGAAGAAGAGGCTGCGTGGTTCAAGGAATTCCAGAATTGCACACGCAAGTGGGCTGAAGATTTGGCAAAGCAGGGGCTTCCGGCAAAAGAGGCTGTCTTGATGTACAATCAGATCGCTAACAGCTTAGGAACTGCTTGCGTGGCATGCCCACCGGAATGGGTGGAGCCCGAAAAAAAATAGGTTCTTTATTGGGGAACCGGTTGATAAGAGGTCATCATGTTTTTCATGATTCGCAATTTCATCCAGGCTGTCACACGCTTTTTGGGCTCTGTGGGCATGCTCTTGATTTTCCCAATGATGCTTCTGACAACTGCTGACGCTACCTTGAGGGACGTCTGGTCAAAACCTATTCCCGGGGCGTTCGAGATGTCAAGCTTCATTCTGTCGGTCTTTATTCTGCTGGGTATTGCTTACGCCCATCAGATGAAAGATCACGTGAGGGTGACCATCCTTGTTGACCGGCTTCCCGTAAAGTTAGGCCTTTTAATGAGTATTTTTACAACACTTTTGAGCATGTCGGTAATTGCTGTGATGGCATGGCAGGGATGGGTACTGACGTTCGAGACTGTATCGGTTTCCGACATGCTTAGAATTCCCCAATGGCCCTTTCGATTACTGGTTTTCATTTGCGGGGTGTTCCTGTTCCTGGAACTCTTTTTCGATCTCACAGACTATGCGAGGGGGCTATTCAAATGATAACGGACCCGGTAGTAGTCGGAGCCATCGGCTCACTGGCAGTCTTTCTGCTCATATTCTGCGGGATGCATATAGCCTTTGCGATGATGTTCGTGGGATTTGTAGGGTTGACGACGCTGACATCCCTGGACGCTGCCATGCCGGTTACGGCAAGCACAATGTGGGAGGTAGCCTCTTTCTATCCTTATACGGTCATACCGCTGTTCATTGTGATGGGTTCCCTTGCTGGGAGTTCCGGCATGACGACAGAACTCTATTCATCCTTCGACAAATGGACCAGGCGGGTTCCTGGCGGACTTGCTGTGGCTACCATTGGAGCATGTGGCGCATTCGCTGCGGTCTCCGGTTCATCAGTCGCCACTGCGGCCACAATGGCTACGGTTGCATTACCTGAAATGGACCGGTTCAAATATGACCAGAAGTTATCTACCGGTAGTGTTGCGGCAGGCGGCACCCTGGGCTTCCTGATTCCGCCCAGCATAGGGTTTGTTGTCTACGGAATGCTTACTGAGCAGTCCATAGGCAAGCTGCTTATTTCTGGAATTTTTCCTGGAATCCTGCTCGCCTCGGCCTACATTCTGGTGGTCATGGTATGGGTCAGAAAGTATCCTGAGTCAGCGCCTGTAAATCCAGAGATTGTGACTTGGAAGGAAAAAGTTAGGGCAATCAAGGGGGTTAAAGAACCCTTGTTTCTGTTTCTTTTCATCATGGGCGGAATCTATTCCGGATTCTTCACTCCTGATGAAGCTGGCGCTGTTGGAGCGACCCTTCTGGTAATTGTAGCGCTGCTAAAACGTAAACTGACCTGGCCGGCCTTGTCCCGTGCGATGGCCGAATCGTTACGTATATCGGCCATGGTGTTGATGCTTGTGGCCGGCGCCAACGTATTCAGTTATTTTATGGCCCTTTCAACCATACCGGTAAAGACTGCAGCATGGGTAATCAGTCTCAATGTTTCACCTTACGTGGTGCATGCGCTCATACTTTTGATTTACCTCCTGCTAGGATGTTTTATCGACGCCATATCAATGATGGTTCTTACACTGCCGGTTGTATTTCCAATAATTCTGGCCCTGCATTTTGACCCTATATGGTTTGGTGTCATAGCGGTTTTGATGATGGAGGCCGGACTGATTACCCCACCGATGGGATTAAATCTGTTCACGGTAGCAGGAGCGGCAAAGGGTGTGAATCTTGAGACAGTCATGAGGGGCGCTGCGCCATTCCTGATGGCAATAATTGCCGTGGCTATCATATTAACCATATTCCCGGATATTGCTCTTTATCTACCTAATATGATGAAGAAATAGCTAGCAACAGCAGCTAGTGTTAAACAAAACGAGATTGGCTCTAAAGAGTCAGGGAGGTTGCGCGTTCATGGCCTTACTTCCAGAAGTAAAACCATATTACGGAAAACTTAAATTACTGATTGGCGGCGAGTGGGTTGAATCGCAGTCAAATATCGTACACGAAACCACTAACCCTGCGACAGGGGAAGTAATAGCCCAATACCCTACAGCCACAAGGGATGAAGCCCGTGCAGCAGTAGAAGCTGCTCAGAAGGGATTCGAGGCGTTGGGCAGAATAGCGTTGCGCGAAAGAGCCCGCATGCTTTTTGACATGCGTCAGAAGTTTGAGGAACGCTTCGATGATCTAACGAAGGTTTTGACACAGGATCATGGTCGCACGATCAAGGAGTCGATAGGATCCGTCAGGCGGGTGATCGAAAACATAGAATCTGCGTGTTCAGCGGCCTATGGCCTTGTCTCACGCAATGAACACCTGGACAATCTGGCTAACGGCATCGATATGTGGCTGACCTGGGAACCTTTGGGACCTTTCCTGATAGTGACTCCTGGGAATATTCCGATGCACGCATGGTCATCTTTTGTGCCTTATGCCTTGGCGGCTGGCTGTTCGGTAGTTGTAAGCCCGAGCCGACAGGATCCTGTGGCGGCTGAGTATATTGCCAGGGTCGCAACAGAAGTGGGCTGGCCGGCCGGCGCAATCAACCTGGTTCATGGCGGACGTGAAATAAACAAGTACATCCTTGAACAACCCGAGATTCAGGGCCTTGGATTCATTGGTTCGACTCATGCCGGCTGGGATCTGTTTCGGCTTTGCGGAGAACTGGGCAAGAATTCTTCCATAAACGGAAATGGCAAGAATACCGTGGTTATCATGCCTGATGTCGATGTCAACAAGGTTGTTCCTTTTGTCAGGCAGGGATGTTTCGGCATGACTGGTCAGCGCTGTCTGGGGTCTGACAACGTGGTTGTGGTTGGCGATATCTATGACCAATTCAAACAGAGATTCGCAGAAGACGCCCGTAGCATGAAGCTTGGGTACGGATTGGATGAATCTGTTGCCATGGGGCCTTATTCCAGTAGAACCGGCAGAGACAAGGTAGCTACATGGGTGGAAAGATGTCTGGCTGAAGGGGCTACGATGGTTCAGGATGGAAGAATTCTGACCCCTGATCTGGACAATGGATATTTCATGGGTCCTACCATTCTGGAAAACCTCACACCGGACATGGAAATGGCGAAAGAAGAGGCTTTTGGGGCTGTGGCCGGTCTTATTCGAGCCAATAGTCTTGATGAAGTCATCGAATGGATAAACACCAAGACAGACTTGGGCCACTCAGCCTGCATAATGACGGAGAGTGGTCGCTCAGCCAGAAAATTTGCAAGGGAAGTCAATGTGGGTAACGTGGGTATAAATGTAGGAGTTCCGCAGCCTTACGCTTTCTTCCCGCTCGGCTCAAAACGTAAATCCTTCTTTGGAGGCGCTAAGAGTAGAATGGCTTCGATGAGACTGTTCCTTGACGAAAAGACAGTGACTGCACGATGGGTTTGAGCCGCACACCATTCTTGATCGGTTAGTGACTTTTAGTAAGCCCTAAAGGTATAGCGCCCTGGAGAAATTCGGGGCGCACTTGAAAAGCTTTTTGCGCTAGAAAAGCTGGTTTCTCCCAAGTCCCATCAACTGATATTCGTCCCACGTCAAGCATCAGTTGTTGCGAAGGTCTTTCTCATTCAACAGGTCGACGGGTTGCCCGGAGTTGAGAATTTCCTTTCCACGTGTGATCACTATGTCCAGTGGCTCCAGTCCTTCAATTACCTGGGCGTAGGAGTCATCGATAGTCCCTACCCTTATCCTGGTTAGCTGGGCCTTCCCATCGCCGTCAACCCTGAAGACAGCATTCGGACTGTTCTGCCTTATCTGCCCCAGGAGTGAATC
>CALDNG010000426.1 GCA_937915285.1 uncultured Desulfomonile sp.
GACGCTCTTCCGATCTGCTGTCAATGATGTACTCCCGGCTTTTTTTGGCGCGAAATTTGCTGCGGGAGGATGGGATAATATTTGTGAGCATCGATGATAACGAAGTTCACAATCTTCGGGCGATAATGACCGAAATATTCGGCGAGAAGAATTTCATCGTCCAATTCATCTGGAAGAGCAAGAGTGGTGGGGCCAATGACAGCAAATTTGTAGCAGTTGATCACGAATATGTGATTGGGTTCGCCCGGAATTCAGAAAAACTTCTCTTGAATATGGATAAGGACGCAACTGTAACCACGAGTTACAATCTGTCCGATGAACGGGGGCTTTACGCTCTTGACAGGTTGGACAAGCAGAGCCTTGGCTACATCCAGAGCCTTGACTTCCCAATTGAAGGACCAGACGGAGAGATTTATACCGTATTGCACAAAGATCCAAACAACAAAGTGGCCAGGTGGCGTTGGGGAAAGGATACGGTTCGTGAACGTTACGGCGAACTGGTTTTCAAGGATGGATATGTCTATACGAAGAATTACAAAAAAGAGGGCGCTACTCCGAGGTCCTTGCTCATCGAGGAAAGATTCGGCCGGACACGAACAGGCAAAACGGATTTTGCAGCCCTAATGCCTGCCATACCTTTTGATAACCCAAAGCCTCCAAAACTTATCAAATTTCTGCTTCAAATTGTCACGTCTGAGGACGACATGATACTGGATTTCTTTGCAGGATCAGGCACTACAGCGGATGCCGTCATGCAAATGAATTCAGAAGATAATGGTCGAAGAAAATTCATTCTGATTCAACTGCCGGAACCATGTGATAAAAAGTCGGACCTCATAAAAAAAGGTTTTAATACAATTGCCGACATTGCCAAGGAGCGAATTCGGCGTGTAGGCCGCAAGATCAAAGACAGCACAGCTATTCCTATTCATTATCAGGACATCGGGTTCCGTGTCCTGAAAGTGGACACGTCAAACATGGAAGACGTCTACTACACCCCTGACTCTTTCGAACAAGACCTTGTTTCCATAATGGCTGGCAACATAAAGGCTAACCGTAACTCTGAGGATCTCTTGTTCCAGGTATTGCTCGATTGGGGTGTAGACCTGACCCTTCCTATCAGTGAGCAAGTTGTTAACAACAAAACTGTGTTTTATGTAGATGGCAATTCTCTGGTGGCGTGTTTCGACATGCGAATAGACGAATCACTGATCACACAATTGGCTCAGGCAAAACCTTTGCGAGTTGTTTTCAGGGATGACGGTTTTCAGTCTGACTCTGCAAAGATTAACGCCGAACAGATATTCAGACAACTATCCCCAAACACTGAAATGAAGTCGATATAAGGAGAGCAATCAGCGCCATGGATAAACTCAAAATGCATTCCCCGGATCTGACCCAGGATAACATTGCCCGGATTCGTGAATTATTTCCTGGTTGTGTCACGGAAGCAGAGAATGAAGACGGAAATATACGACTCGCTGTCGATTTCGATCAGTTGAGACAGGAACTCAGTGATTCTTTGGTGGAAGGCCCTCAAGAAAGATACCATCTGGACTGGCCAGGCAAAAGGCAAGCGTTGCTAACGGCAAACGCCCCTATTGCTAAAACACTTCGTCCATACCCAAAAGAGAGTCTAAATTTTGATACCACCCAAAATCTTTTCATAGAGGGTGACAATCTTGATGCCTTGAAACTTCTGCAGGAGACGTATCTTGGCAAAGTAAAAATGATTTACATTGATCCGCCGTATAACACGGGAAACGATTTTGTGTATGAAGATGATTTTGCCGAGAATACAGAAGAATTTCTGAAACGATCTAACCAAAAGAATGACTTCGGGCATCGTCTTGTGGCCAATCTGGAATCTAATGGGCGGTTCCATTCTGATTGGCTGAGCATGATGTATCCGCGACTGAAACTCGCCAAGAATCTCTTAAGCAATAACGGACTGATTTTCATTAGTATTGATGATAATGAGGAGCCGAATCTTCGCAGGGTGTGTGACGATGTTTTTGGTCCGCGAAACTTTGTTGCAACTTACGTCTGGAAAGCTCGGTCAGGCAAAGATCATACAGCTCAGTTTGCGTCAGTGTCTCAGGAATATGTGTTGTGCTATTGCAAAGAGAAAAGCCAAGTTAGCGTGGGAAAAGATATTCGGGTTAGAAGTGGAGGCAACTACTGCGACGACAGAGGTAATTACAGAAGAGAGCAATTGAGGCAATGGGGTACCCATGATAGACGTCAGGACAGACCCACAATGTATTATCCAGTTATTGCTCCCGATGGCAGGCCGGTTTTTCCATTGCGTCAAGATGGGTCTGAGGGCCGCTGGAGGATTAGTCAAGATCGGATGAACAACATGATTAAGTGTGACAACGTAGATTTTGTCCTGGAACAGGGGCAGTGGCGTCTGTATGCAAAACAAAGAGACGGAGCGGCCACACAGACGGCCATCAGCACACTTTTCGATGACGTAGGCACCTCAGCTAACGGAACATTAGAACTCAAACAACTTTTTAGTGAGAGAGTCTTTCCAACTACAAAACCAATTGGCTTGATCAATCGGTTAAATAAAATTGCTGACTCTGATTCGGACGACATCATCCTTGACTTCTTTGCGGGAGGTTGCACTACCGCCCACACCGTGATGCAGCTCAATGCCGAAGATGGTGGCAATCGTCGCTTTATAATGGTCCAACTACCAGAGACATGCGATGAAAAATCAGAAGCATACAAGGCCGGCT
>CALDNG010000427.1 GCA_937915285.1 uncultured Desulfomonile sp.
GCTCAGTACTTCAAGGCCGGTTCCTATTCACTTATGGGTGTGGTAGGGATGGGGTTGTTGCTGGTAGGTTTTGCCTTCAAGGTTGCAGCCGTTCCTTTCCACATGTGGACTCCGGATGTTTACGAAGGCGCTCCAAGCCCGATTACCGGGTTCATGTCTGTCGGGGTAAAGGCAGCCGCTTTCGCTGCGTTTGTCAGGGTCTTCTTTGAGTCCTTGAATGCCCTGCAGGTTAACTGGACCATGATACTGTGGGTGCTGGCGGCGCTGACGATGATTCTTGGAAACCTGGCCGCTCTAATTCAGGAGAATATCAAGCGTATGCTTGCTTATTCCAGTATTGCGCACGCCGGTTACATCATGATCGGAATGATAGCTGGAACAGAAGCTGGAGTATCCGGCATTCTTTATTATCTGCTGGCTTACACGTTTACTAACATCGGAGCTTTTGGAATAGTGACATTGATCGGAAGGAAGGGAGAGGCGAATGTCAACCTCAATGATTACAGAGGTTTGTCAAAAGCGCACCCGGTTTTGGCTTTGGCAATGTCCATATTCCTGTTTTCACTGGCAGGCATTCCGCCTACCGCTGGATTTGTCGGTAAGTTCACCATCTTTGCCGCAGCGGTAAAGGCCGGCTACATCTGGCTCGTCATAATAGGAGTGCTGACCAGCGCAGCCTCGGTTTTTTACTACTTCAGGGTGGTCATGAAGATGTATATGGAGGCTCCGGATACTGAGCCTGAGAAGCTTAAGTTTAGCCCATCTATGAGTCTGGCTCTGGTCATTTCAGTGGTGATAGTGTTGTATATAGGGATATTCCCAACCACTTATCTCAATCTGGCTACCGAATCGGTCAAGACATTATTCTGAGATCAGTGGTAGACCCTCAAGAAGGTTATTCGATATGGCGCTTAGCGCACTGGTTGTAACTGGACACGGAATCAACTGCGAGTACGAAACAAAATTTGCGCTGGACACGGCGGGATTCGACAGGGTTGATCTTGGACACCTCAACTTCATAGTCTCTGGCGACGTCCGCCTCGATGGATACCAACTTATTGTTTTTCCGGGTGGGTTCCTTGATGGAGACGACCTAGGGGCCGCCCAGGCCTGCGTCAACAGGATTAAATACTCGATTGTCGATGGACAGAGGCTGCTGGATAAAGTCCTGAAGTTCATCATGGACGGAAAGCTGATCCTTGGAATCTGTAACGGCTTTCAGTTGCTGGTGAAACTCGGCTTGTTGCCGGCGCTGGATTCTGTTTATGAACATCGGAATTTTTCTCTGACAGCCAACGATTGCGGACGTTTTGAGGATAGATGGGTAAATCTTCATGTCGATATGGATTCCCCTTGCGTATTTACAAGGGGATTAAGCGACATGTATTTGCCGGTGCGTCATGGAGAAGGTAAGATCCTTGCCCTGAACGAGGCTGTTGTTGATGAGGCGGTCCGAAGGAGTCAGGCAGTTCTGTATTACACGAAACCTGGGTCATCTGCTCCTACGATGGAATATCCATGGAACCCTAATGGATCGACCGGAGCCATTGCGGGTCTTTGTGATCCGACAGGACGAGTATTCGGACTCATGCCGCATCCGGAGTGCTATATACATCGAACGCATCACCCACGATGGACCCGTGAGTCGCTGAGCGAAGACGGGGACGGGCTTTCAATATTTAAGAATGCAGCGAGATTTCTGTCCTGAAAATAAGTCAGTCGATCAACAGGACCAATTTTTTGTACCGATGAGTCCATATGCTTTTTAAGTTGCGAAAATACACTGGTTCTAATACACTACCTGAGTTTGTCCACCTGATTTTATTTAATCCATTTACAAGTCTAGAAAGAAGCGGCGTATTGATTCACGCCGAGTAGTCACAGAGGAGGTATCGATGGCACTGGATCCTACCAAGATGGCCGACTGGCAGATAGCTGAAGAAGCTGAAAAGACTATGAAAACCGTTTATCAACTGGGCAAGGAGCTTGGTCTTACAGAAGAGGAGTTGCTGCCTCACGGTCATTATGTGGCCAAAGTCGATTTCAAGAAGGTATTAGATCGACTAAAAGACAGGCCTGATGGAAAATACATAGACGTGACGGCGATCACGCCAACTCCACTGGGTGAGGGCAAGTCAACCAGTTCGATGGGTCTGGTTGAAGGTCTTGGCAAGAGAGGCAAAAACGTAGGAGCTGCTATTCGTCAGCCTTCTGGCGGTCCTACCATGAACATAAAAGGATCAGCCGCCGGCGGTGGTATAGCTCAGTGCATTCCGCTGACCCCCTTCTCACTGGGGCTAACCGGTGACATAAATGCGATCATGAACGCCCACAACCTGGCAATGGTCGCTCTGACCGCCCGGATGCAGCACGAGTTCAACTATGATGACGAAGAGTGGGCCAAGAGAGGTATGCCACGCCTAAATATTGATCCCCGAAACGTCGAGTTTGGATGGATCATAGATTTTTGCGCCCAGTCACTGCGTAACATCATCATTGGTATAGGCGGCAAAATGGACGGCTTCCTGATGAAGTCACATTTCGGGATTGCCGTCTCTTCGGAAATCATGGCGATATTGGCAGTTTCCACGGATCTTAAGGACATGCGTGAGCGCATGGGCAAGATCGTGGTAGCTTACAATAAAAAGGGTGGCCCGGTAACCACAGCCGACCTGGGTGTAGATGGCGCCATGACAGCATGGATGGTTGAGGCCCTTAACCCGAACCTGCTCCAGACGGTTGAAGGACAGCCGGTATTCGTTCATGCCGGTCCTTTCGCGAACATTGCCATTGGTCAGTCTTCAATCATCGCTGACAGGGTTGGTCTCAAGCTGGTTGACTATCATGTGACCGAGTCCGGATTCGGGGCTGACATTGGTTTTGAAAAATTCTGGAACCTGAAATGCCGTTTTTCGGGTCTCAAGCCGAACTGCGCAGTTGTTGTCGCCACTATCAGGGCGCTCAAGTGTCACGGTGGAGCCCCTGTCCCGAGGCCAGGCCTTCCGATGCCAAAGGAATACGAAGGCGAGAACGTCGGTTGGGTCGAAGAAGGCTGCAAGAACCTTGTTCACCACATCGAAACAGTCAAGAAAGCCGGAATCAACCCGGTTGTTTGCATCAACTCTTTCTACACTGACACCAAGGCTGAAACGGCTGCTGTGCGCAGGCTTTCTGAAGCCGCAGGCGCAAGGGTCGCCGTATCAGAGCACTGGCTCAAAGGCGGTGATGGCGCCCTTGAATTCGCGGATGCCGTTGTTGACGCCTGTGAAGAGAAGAATGAATTCAAGCTGCTCTATGATCTGAGTATGCCTTTGAGGCAGAGGATCGAACTCATTGCCAAAGACGTTTACGGGGCCGATGGGGTTAGCTACACTCCTGAGGCGGAAGCCAAAGCCAAGAGAATTGAGGCCGATCCCGAACTCTCCAAGCTAGGCACCTGTATGGTGAAGACTCACCTCAGTCTGTCTCACGATCCTAACCTGAAGGGCACTCCCAAGGGATGGATCCTGCCGGTTCGCGACATCCTCACCTACAATGGCGCTGGATTCGTGGTGCCGGTCGCTGGAACCATTTCTCTCATGCCCGGAACAAGCTCCAACCCGGCCTTCCGCAGAGTGGATGTAGATGTGGAGACCGGTAAGGTCAAAGGCGTGTTCTAAAATACTTTCATTGCAGTAAGACGAAAAAGGCCCCAGTTCCTTGTCATGGAAAGGGGCCTTTCTTTTTGCTCAGGCGAGAGGTGTTAACGTCTCAATGGTCGATTTCTCTCGTACAGGATTCTTAGGCCCTCCATGGTGAGGTCATCCTCTATTGCGTCCACAAGCTTTGTTTCCGATACTATTACAGGAGCTAACCCACCTGTCGCTATGACCTTGGGCCTAGACTTCAGTTCGTCGAACATCCTTGACAATATGCCATCGACCAGCGAGGCATAGCCAAATATTATGCCCGACTGTATCGCCGCTGCGGTGTCTTTTGCGATGACTCTGGGCGGGGCGACCAATTCTACCCTGAAAAGCTTAGAGGCCCTGTGAAACAGGGCTTCAGCCGATATCTTTACTCCGGGGGCTATCGAACCGCCTTCATACTCCCCATTGCGGTTAATGTAGTCGAAGGTTGTGGCTGTGCCGAAATCCACGGCTATCAATTCACACTTGTACTTCTCAAAAGCTGCCACAGCATTTACAATCCTGTCTGCCCCAACCTCCTTCGGATTATCGTAGCGGATCGGCATGCCGGTTTTTATTCCTGGACCGACGAAAACAGGGTCTATATTCAGGAATTTTTCACATAGCTCTTCAAATGCCGTTCTTAGGGGAGGCACCACTGAGGCGATTATCACGTCGTCTATGTCTTTAGGCCCCACCCCTGTCATCAGTGTCAGATCACGGAGTATTAGCCAGAATTCATCAGCCGTAGCGTCTTCCATGGTTCTGATTCGCCTGGTGCCAAAATGAGTTGGACCATCATACAGACCCAGCACTATATTGGTGTTGCCCACATCTATTGCAAGCAGCATCTAGACCTCCAGTGACCGCCATTAAAATGAGTTCAGGCATGAAAATGCAAATTCATTGGTGGCAAAAACGACACCTTTTCAATATAATATAATTGTGGTCAATGCTGAAGCATTTAAGATTGATCCCTAAATATTACTTGATGGAGCGGGACAATCCCGAATTAGCTAACTAATTGTATTTAAACGGAAAAGACGCTGGATCGCCTGATGGTGTTAAGGGAAAAATAATTGACTGTTAATGTTTTAGATGTTATTTTGGTAATGTGAAAGTCCGCATCCATATCGTTATGGACTGTCCCTCCTGAAAATTTTTGAAAAATCTGATAAAAGGCACATTCAACCATGAAGCCTACAGGAATAGTAAGAGAACAAATCTATCTGAAACATGATATGGGACTGTATCATCCTGAAAGCCCTGAGAGGCTGGAAGTAATCTATCAGATGATAGACGATCTCGAAGGGGCTCTCAACCTGTTAACGATCCCTGCACGGCCGGCATTGCCCGAAGAATTATGTTTTAACCATGATGCGCGATATGTAGACAAGATCGCTGACACAAAAGCTTGCGAGACAACCTTCCTTGATCCGGACACATCCGCCTGCGAATATTCGTGGGAGGCGGCTGCGACAGCGGCCGGTGGGGTCTTCAGCCTGATTGACGCAGTAGTTGAATCCAGAATCCGCAATGGCTTTGCTTTCGTGAGGCCACCGGGCCATCATGCTGAGAGGCGAAGAGCCATGGGGTTCTGTCTGTTCAACAATATAGCCCTAGCTGCTCATTACGCCATGAATCATCACAAGATGGAGCGGGTGGCCATTATAGACTGGGACCTCCATCATGGAAACGGAACCCAGAACTCCTTCTACGAAGATCCCCGTGTATTGTTTATATCGACCCATCAGTATCCCCATTACCCTGGGACCGGAGGCATCCGGGAAATGGGGCATGGCGCCGGTGAGGGTTTCACCGTAAATGTGCCATTGGCGTCGGGCGCCGGCGACATGGAATATATCGCCGTGTTCAAGATGCTCATAGAGCCGCTACTTGATGCCTTCGTGCCTGAGTTGGTACTTGTTTCCGCTGGATTTGACGCACACGAGAAAGATCCGCTGGGTGGAATGAACCTCACGGAGGATGGTTACGAGAATCTCATCAGGATCATAATGAAAAAGGCTTCAGAACTTTGCTCAGACAGGGTTATCCTTGCGCTTGAAGGCGGTTATAATGTCACGGCCCTGAGAAGCTCCGTGGAAAAAATCCTTCATTCGATGTCATCTTTTGACCCCAACTCCGAACTTAAGCTCGATATTGACATGGAGAGGCTACCGTACACATTCAGAGCAAGACTCAGGGATGTCCTGTCCTCGCAAGGGAAGTACTGGCCGACCCTGCCACAGTTGATCTAGAATATCTCTAATTGGGCTCAAGGCTGCATGACAAGTCTGGGAGATTGACACCCCTGGTTTTTTTTGGGTATAAATGAGCGGATGCATGGAATATTACTAATAGATAAGCCAGAGGGATATTCTTCTCACCAGATCGTAAAAATCGTCAAGCGTCGTCTCGGGAAATACAAGGTTGGTCACACCGGAACTCTGGATCCAGCCGCATCCGGACTCCTGGTAATACTAATAGGTGTCGCTTCACGCTCCCTGGATTACCTGGATGAAAGCAGGAAGCGTTATATTCTTGGAGTCAGGCTCGGAGAATCCACAGACACCTGCGACAGGGAAGGGCAGATACTAAAGACCTCTGATGTATCGCATCTCTCTAGGGATGACGTTCTGACATGCCTGAAAGGCTTTCTCGGCCCTATCGAACAGGTTCCACCACATTTCTCTGCCATAAAAAAAGACGGATCACCGCTCTACAAACTTGCTCGTAAAGGAATATTCCCGGATATAAAACCAAGGTCTGTTAATATATTCAGTCTGGAACTCATCGGATTGTGTCTCCCTGATGCATGCATTGACATGCTGTGCTCTAAAGGCACCTATGCAAGGGCTCTGGCCAGAGACCTGGGGGATAAGCTAGGAGTCGGAGCAAGACTGGAAACTCTCAGGCGTGTCTCATCAGGTCAGTTTCAAATATCGGATTCTGTGGACCTTGAATTTGTAAAAGAATCTGATCTCAAGGAATTAACCGGCAAGATAGTCCCGCTTGACAAAGTTCTTGATAACATACCCAAGATCAACACCACCGCATCCGAACTCAAACGCCTGACCTTGGGGGCTCCTATTAAAATTCCCGTCAGCCGAATACCAAGCGGTTATCTGGCTCAGGAATTGATCGATTCACCATTCCGGGTCTCGGCGCCCTCCAGTGGTCTGCTAATTATCGTCGACCTGAAAGTCAGTCATGAATCCGCCATCGTATCCCCCGTTAAAGTCTTTAATTGGCTTGAAACCTCACTAATCTAATATAACATGGATCATTTTGGGTGTTTAATTTAATAATCTGATATTGACAGGTTTGTCTATTTGTGAATAATGGTATTTAGATCATAAATACATCATGCCATTATTATGAGTATTTTAGATCATAACTGTTTTGCAGGGTTAGGTGTGATAATCCGTTTTGGGGCGAAAATCATGAAAAGATGTTTTCTTGTGGTCACTGTCGTTTTGGCTTTAAGCGCTCTGGTATTTTCTGGACAGGTCTACGCTGCGACTGATACCCAGGGTCAAAAGTTGTCTAGCGCTCATGACGTTAATCCTGTGTGGGTAGTTGTGAATCTTTTCACCGGAAGGACCTCCAAGCAGGCGGTAATAGTCCAGGAGACCCTTGAAAGACTCGGCGCTGAAGGGAGAGGTATAGTTCTTCCTTATGCGGATATCACCGTGGAGAACATGGAAAGAATTCGTCCGGCCTTTCTTGCTTTAAGCCCGAATGGTATCCCGTGGTGTAAATACAGGGGAAAGAACGGAGAGGACCTGAAGAATTTTTTTGCCGCTTTAAGGACCATAATAGAGGACATGCGAATACCGGTGATAGGAATATGTGGTGGGCACCAGGCATTGGCCCTGGCCTTCGGTGGTAAGGTAGGGCCGATACGTGGTGGCGAGGACGACTGTCTTCCTTATGGGAACAACCCAACCGAGCGAGGCCGCCACAACATGGAAATAGTCAGGCATGATCCTCTGTTTCTCGGAATGAGTAAGACGCTGAATCTTGTTCAGAGCCATTATGACGAGGTAAAAAGGCTTCCCCCGGGTTTTTTGCTCCTTGCCGAAAACAAACTCAGCCCCTATCAGATCATCAGGCACCCTGATCGACCGGCCTATGGGGTCCAGGCCCACACGGAATATTACCTCAACTCACGTCCCGACGGCGGTATACTGTTGAGGAATTTCCTCAACATAGCGAGGATTCACAACAGATTTACCAGAAATCCGGGCCCCAATGACACGGAAAGCAGTCGTCAGGCTCAATTGGCGCCGAGAGATTCGAATCCTTTACCATGGTGAGAGGATCCGGAAGCCAATATGCCGTGTCCGGCTATTTGACTTTCTTGAGGAATCTTTTAATGGATTCTCGTACATCAACAGGAACAGCGAATGAAACTTACTGTGGATGATCCCATTAAATTTGCCGCTGAAACCGTAGGAAAGGATCCCTTTGCAACCTTTCTCGGTATCAGTGTTGAAGAAGTCAGGGAATCTTACGCTCGCGTATCAATGGTAATCAAGGAAGAGTATTGTAATGCTGCAGTAAGGGCTCACGGCGGAGCTGTGTTTTCGGTTGCCGACCAGGCTTTCGCAATAGCCTGTAACTCAAGGGGGTATTCGGCATTTGCAGCAGAAATGAAGATAAACTATTTCAAGGGTGTCAGTCCTGGAGACAAACTGACTGCAGAATGCACTCCCATAGATATCAGGAAGCGAATTAGCCTTTGGAACATAGATGTCACCGACTCAGGAGGCTCAAAGGTCGCAGTAGCTCACGGTTTTGCATACCATTTCGTGAAATAGACTATGACAGCCATGCATTCGTCAGATTCATCTTCAAGGATATTAATTGTCGAGGATGACCCGTTCAACGGACCGTTCACCCGTGAGCTTCTGAAGTCTGCAGGATTCAGGGCAGACCTGGTTACCTCAGCCGAAGACGGGCATGAACTCTTGAAGCGGTCAGAGGACGACTGCCCTGATGTCATTCTCCTGGATATCAATTTGCCCGGCATGGACGGTCTGGAACTTGCCTCACTGCTGAAAAGCGATAATACCTTCCAGTACATTCCTATAATAATTTTCACTGTGCATGACTCGCTCCAGCACAAGATAGACGGATTGAACAGCGGCGGTGACGACTACCTAACTAAACCCTATGAGCCTGATGAACTTTTGGCCAGAATAAACGCGATGCTTCGTATCCGAAAACTATACAGGAGCCTCAGGGAGGAGCGAAACCGAAACCGTTTATTGTCTCATGCCATTGATTCATCGGACCGACTCACTGACCTGTTGGGACGTTCCACAAAAATGAGTCCCATCTGTAAAATGATTGTTGATATTTCGTCCAGCGACTCAAATGTGCTGATACAGGGTGAGTCCGGAGTTGGCAAGGAGGTGGTAGCCAGGGCCATACACGCGGAGAGCCTTAGAGGCCAGGGGCCTTTCGTAGTGGTCAATTGCGCAGCCTATGCAGAAACCCTATTGCAGTCCGAACTTTTCGGACATGAAAAGGGGGCCTTCACCGGCGCCATAAAATCGAAACGCGGACGCTTCGAACAAGCCTCCGGTGGGGCAATATTTCTGGATGAGATTGGCGAAATAAGCCCAACCACCCAGGTGGTCCTACTCCGGGTCATACAGGAGAGATGCTTTGAAAGGGTAGGCGGGGAACGCACTATACCGACTGACGCCAGGGTTATTGCCGCCACCAACAGGGATCTGAAAGCTGCAATGAATAATGGCTCTTTCAGAGAGGATCTATACTATAGACTTAATGTAATCTCTCTCGAGATACCACCTCTTAGGGAACGTAAAGAGGATATACCGGGTCTGGTGAAGAACTTCATTGAAAAATTCAATGATCGGTTTAACAAGTCGGTATTGGGATTGACTCCAGAAGCCATGGATCTGATATTTGCCTACAACTGGCCGGGCAATGTGCGTCAATTGGAAAATATTATAGAACGTTCGGTAGTCCTTTGTAAGCATGAATTTGTGAAACCCGAGGACCTTCCAAGGGAACTGGTTTTGCGCGACGCCTCAGATTGCAGGGTGAGGGATAAATCGAACCTTGAAAGTGTTGAAAAAGACCATGTTAGGGCAGTTCTGGAAAAATATGGCTGGAACAAATATAGGGCCGCTCAGGTTATGGGTATAAGTCGAAGCACGCTATACAGCAAGATGAAAAAGCATAATCTGCTCCAGCCAGGTACCCCAAGCGGCGACTACAAATCCCACAAGGACGCTCCATTGTGTTAGCAGCCTTCTTCAGGGGGTACAGTTCCGAGGACTCAGACAGGTTATTCCCTATTTTCTTTGCCAAATTCCAAAATGAGACCAGAGCCAATATTCAGGGTCAGGTGAGAATATTACCTACCGATGGTCATGGAAATTTTGTTGATGTCCGGAAAGTTTCGGAAATAGACTTCCTGGACACGGAGCTGGATCAGGTTGAAATCCTTGTTGACGCGCTGCTCACTAGCCGAATCCTGGCCCTATCGGACTATTTCCCAGGGGATTCGGCGTTATTCCTGCTCGTGAATGAATCCTTGAGTTTGCTTGTCAGCGTCGGCAAAGATCTGGAAGAGGAAAAACTGTCAGATTTTTGCTTGACAGACTTTTAGTTGATTGTTATCCTAATTCGATAAGGGCTGATCATGAGCCTAATGTTCTTTTGACTGCTCTGGGCGGGTAGCTCAGCGGGAGAGCATCGGCCTTACAAGCCGAGGGTCAC
>CALDNG010000428.1 GCA_937915285.1 uncultured Desulfomonile sp.
TCTTCTATGACGACCAAAGGTCTCATTTGAGACAGGAAAATCCCTTGAATTCCGTGGAGGGCAAAGTCTCCACGGGTTTGCCCAAAAGAAATTGTCCTGAACCGATCCAGTTCTTTAGCGTGGTGGCTATTTCGACCGCTGCCGAATAACTCGATAGCGACGCCGTAGTTATTTTTTTACCGGCAAAGCTTATCTCACCCGATCTGAGTTGACCATAGGTTACATATCCGAGGACTGATCCACCATCCTGAGGATATTCCAGTCCATAATCAACTATTGGAGCATGGATCTCATCGTCGCTCACAGAAGTAAACATGGCCATCTCTTCATTGAGAATCGGTATGGGGATTCCGATGCCAACACTCAACGAACATCCATATCCAGTAATGGATGCCCCCCGTAGGAACCGCTGCGACATTTGTTTCAGATCGCCCTGAACAGCTATCGTGCCTGATCCGCCCATCACTACTCCGTTGTCGGAACGTGGACCGTGAGGAGTATGCTGAGTGCCGGCTCCAGTCACATATCCTATTCCACCTCCTAGGAAAATGCGGGTCCCCAGGCCGATGGTCCTGTAAAATGGATCGTTAAGTAGTGGACTGAGTTGGCCGGAAGTTGAATAATTGGCGTTCATGCAGTCCGGTCGAAGTATTCCCATATAAGTGTAAATAGTCTTTTTCGAGTTATTGATGGCGCAGTTGTAGTTTTGGTAGGCGTTTCTGGGATTGTAGAGCAGAGCATCCCGTAGATCCTTGATAGTTATAGTCTTTTCAACTTCCCTGTTAGGGTAGCAATCAGTCCCATATGCGTAAGCCTTCAGAGTGACATGTTTACCGGAAACCAGATCTTCGATAACATGTCCTCCCCCATATCTGAAGCGTCCAGGAAAGACCTTGTTGAGAGGATCATCCTCCCTTGTCTGAGTTGCGCCAATATAGCAGTCGACTGCAGCCACGCCCGCATAGGCTTCCACATCATTAAAATAGACCTTGCTAGCCTTGATGCGCGGACTTGTATGACCAAAATTCAGAAATGCTCCGGATGAGCACATTATGCCAAAAGTGCCAGTAGTAACAACATCCACTTTTCGTGCTGCCTCTAACGGACCATGCTCACGTGTAATGCCGATCATCTCCTCGGCTGTCACCACCACGACGTTCCCATTCCTGATCTTCTCGTTTATCTCTTCAAAAGTTTTGTTAACCTTGAACTCCGGCATAATGTCCTCCAGGCGTTAACAAAGAATTTTCAAAATAGCTATTGAGTCTAAACTTTTTGAGGCTGCTTTACAACATACTTTGAAAAGACCTGTTTGTTGATTATTATACTGAAAGAGGAGCAGCGCTAACACAAGGAGTCCGACATGCTCGCCGAACAGATTGAACTCAAGACGGTCAAAAACGCAATCGAAGCCATAGAATCATTGGGCGCAAACAACAGTGACATGATGGCCTCACGGGCAATTCACGTCAATCTCTTGATTCGTCAGGTCCCAGGGGTACAGGCAAGGTTCGTGAAGACCGTTTATAATGACATAGGGGCAGAGGTTGCCATTAGTAGTGACGCTTACTATGAAAAGGAAGGCTGTGTAACCGACATGCTGGTTATGGGAACGATTTATCAGCATAGGGAAGTGAGGCGAATTCTGGATGGCAACCCTGAGATTAAGCCAATTATAGACGCAATAAGCTCGGTTGTTGAGAGGCCGATTTGACAGCCCCCCTCGGGTGTTTCCAGATTTATTTATGAGTGCGCGACCCGGCGTGCCGACGCTCCCTCGTAAAGGTGGACTCACTTTACAGGGTAGGCGGAGGATAACCCTCAGAACTATTTTGGTCCTTTTGCGGACCTTTTGTCGCGATCATGAGCCAGCTTAAGTATAAGTCTGTTATCCTTAACTTCAATGCTCTTGTTTGATTCCACTGAAACCTTGTTTGGGGTCAGGCTCAAACCATGTTCCGTGTTGTACAGTTCGAGGACTCTGTCACGACCCATTATCTCACGCATCTGTAGATCTATTTCAGTAAGTTCGTCTTCCGGATTAAACCGGTATATGGCAAATCTAAAGAGGTTATCACCTCTAATCACCTCTGTAATATCATCACCTAACTCCTCAAAGGAGTAATGCCCCGGGGATTTGGATAAAAGCTCAACGATCTGGGAACGTTTCATCCCTAGCTTAATGTCTTTGTAGCCTTCAGGCATTTTTGCAAAAGCCGAAACTGATACGAAAAAAGCCAAAGCGCAAATAACCAGCCCCACAAAACGCGCCCTACGACAACCCAGATTCATGATCTATCCTCCAACAACAGACGGTGAGCCCTAATTATACTTAATTATTATAATTAGTGGAAGTTTTTCATGTTTACTTCATGATTTTTTTCAAAAAATATTGAAAAATTCATCTTTGTTTCCGTCCTTTTCATAGCCTCCCGAGGTTTGCTAACAATAATGCAATAATTCATGTAATAGAGACAACGTCCTATGAATACAGGCAATGGATCAACGTGTGTTTCAGCGTCATTATCAGATATCCGAACCCGGGCGCGCAGGCGCCATGAATCTATTTGGAGGCTGATTTCCGGGAGTTGGCCCTAAATTACGTTTGGGAGTTGGTTTCGGGTTAACCTCAGCCCTATCACCTTCCGTCGACTTTTTGTCAAGCGCCTTGTCAACTATCTGTTTTACGAGATTGATGGGGATGGCGAAACCTATGCCCATGTAACCGCCACTTCTGGACAATATAGCCGTGTTGATGCCAATGACCTGACCGTCAATGTTCACAAGAGGACCCCCTGAATTCCCCGGATTTATAGCCGCATCGGTCTGAATGAAGTCCTCGTAGTCCAGGATGCCCATGTCAGATCTTCCTTTGGCGCTCACTATACCTGCTGTTATAGTCTGCGTCAGACCAAAAGGGTTACCTATTGCCAGCACCCAGTCCCCTACTTCCAGGGTGGAAGAATTTCCCAACGAGGCTATCGGAAATTTTCCGCCATCTATTTTTATTATGGCTATGTCGGTCTTTGGTTCATCCCACACCAGCTTTGCTTTATATTTCTTCTTTCCGTCGAGGGTTACTGTTATTTCACTTGCCCCTTTGATGACGTGCCTGTTAGTCAAAATATAACCACGACTGTCAAAAATAAAACCCGACCCCATGCCCTGTTGCCTCCGTTGAGGACCACCAGGGCCTTGCATTCCGGGTTGTCCGAAAAAACGTTGAAAAAATTCATCGCCGAAAAACTCCCTGAAGGGATGATTCTCAAAAAACGGATCCATATCGCCCATGGGGTTTCTGGATCTGA
>CALDNG010000429.1 GCA_937915285.1 uncultured Desulfomonile sp.
TTTGATGCCGGCAGTTTGATCTGTTAGAAATTGGTAGTTGTCTTCTAAAACATAAAGTAATGAACGGACTTCGCCACATGATGCCCTGCTTGTATTATAGAACTGTATCTTTTCCTGAACGTGCATCCGTTCAAATCCCTCGGCGATATTACTCATGATTGATACGGAGGCTCGCTGCAACTGAGCGCATAATCCAAAATCTCTTGCCAACAGCCCTTGCTTGGTAATTCCGTACACCTGATTGACCATTTTTCGAGAAATCTGCCATGCTTGCAATTCTTCAAAAGACTTCATATTCCCCCCGTCGAACGCATTTTAAGAGTAAGTGGATGTTCGTTACCAGTAAGTCGATCTTAGGAAGAATCATTGCCCACTAGTGACCGTTATCTCCCATCTCCTATCTCCTATCTCCTATCTCCTATCCTAAAATCTTTCCTTCTCATCCACCCCCAAATACGGCCCTTGTTTGATCTCAAGCAGCACCGTATCCTCCACCATTCTGAACCCGTGTCCTCCCCCAACCATAAGCATAATGTCACCCTCGTAAAGGTCTCGGGTTGCCACAAGTTCCCTGTCATCATTATATATATCTATAAGGCAATGTCCTTTTTTTACTATCAGCACTTCTGAAGTTCCCACAATGTGGCGCTCAATTGACCGGTGGACATGACGCTTGATTTCAGTGCCCGAAGGATAAACCACGTATCCTACCTGCTGTTTAAAATCTGGCGGCGTAAGAAATGTAGTCTCATTGGGAATGAGCGCTGCCCGGATCAAATAGCATAGCGAGACACCTCTGCTGATGATCTGTTCAACCATATCTAAATCATTCACTGGAACCTTCCCATAGAATGAATACTTCCTTCATAATTCAGAATTCAAAAACAGCAATCAGCCTTCGATAGAACGCATCGACAAGAAAGAATTGGCCCGTCGACTGTAAATCGCTTACTATTCTCAGGATGCTCGAGTATTTCCTAAATGTTGTCAGTATGATGCAACTGTTTCGAGACACTTTCTCGAATCTGACGCCTCACTCCTTGAACGCAGATCGTCGCTCATGATTCTTGCCGTAATGAAACACGGAATATGGCACACAAAGTTTGCAGGGTAAACGAATTTCTTGAATTGCCTAATTAATTGGAAGTCTTATCGTAGTAAGCCAAGTTTTTGAAGAATCATTTTGGCCAATCGCTTGGCTTTCATGTAAGCACTGCCAGATAGACTCGGTTTATGTCCGTAAACCTTTTGCCATAATCGACTACAATTTTGATTTTCAACCGGTTCCGGCCAAATGTTAGGGATGGTTGGGCACCCCAAAAGGGGAGGATTCTGTAAAATTCCGTTTTCTAAAACGTTTGTGCCAGCTCCACCAACGCCTATGTGTTCTACCATGCTCCATGGTGGGCGCAAACATAACCCACCGTTCAAGACATGCCAATAAAGAAAACGAACAGCCCAAATGTTGGATCTGAGTTCTACCTTAGCCTGTTCCACAATGTCGGCTCCATACAGATACTCGTCTATTCCCTTCTTCTTGCACATTTCGATCAGACTCAGTGCGTCGAAATCCATACCTTTCCAGGCTCTAACCCACGTGCCCCAAGTCCAGCTTTCGGCACGACCATCGAAGTAGGGCTGATCAATTACATCATCAGGAATTACTAGGGGGTGTGTCCAGCCTGTAACACTCATGACCCTCCGATCACTGGCATAATGTTTCAAAGCTGCGGAAAGATAATCGTAACATCCGTCAACACATATCAAATCGTCTTCGAAAACGATTACACTATCATGTTTTTGGAGAACCTCGGTAACACCCCGTTTGATAGAAACGCCAAGTCCGAAATTTTCATTTCGTTCTGTTATTACAATAGTGCACCAATCAATTTTTCGAATTATCTCTCGCACTTCAGAAACTTTTTGTGAATCTTCCTCGTTTTTAGGGCCATCACTGAATGTATAAATCAGGGGAACTCGATTTCTTTTCAGGCATTCGAGTGTTTTTAGGAGAGCGGCTGGTCTATTGTAAGTGAATAAAACAATGGGTATCATTTTCCTGAACCTGAAACCGGAATCAGAATTTTTAAGTCAGCCTTTCGTAAAGAATATCTGCGTAGCTTTCGCATGAATGGAGTGTGGAAACAGGCCGGTACTGAGTTGCTATTATGCTTTCGATTTCATCTCTATTTCTTACTTCAATAAGCATCCATTTCGGAGCATGGCGACGAAGGTCAATTCCTTTGAGCACCTCCGTTTCATATCCCTCAACATCAAGTGACAAAAAGTCCACTTCATCGATACAGTGTTTTTCTAGAACCTGAGTTAAAGTCATGGCGCGGGCTTTCACTGTATGCACATTTTCATTTACTCCGAGAAACCTTTTACCTCTTTGAATATGATACTCCTCATCTTCTGGGTTCTTCATTCCCCCCTTCACTACGCTCATCAAATTACAGTAACGCATCTCCACATAGCTGGCTTCATAGTTCGAAGAAACGAGGGCACAGTTTTCCACAATGCATTTAGGTCTATTGAACATGCACTGTTTAGCCAAAGACGGAATAGCTTCAATTAAAATACCTCTCCAATCTAGCTTCTGCTCTAAAAGTAACGTATTGCTCTGGCTGATCCCGTCATTGGCTCCAACTTCAACAAAAAAACCACTTTTGAATTCGAGGTGGGCCAATAGTTTGAGATCAAGCTCATTGAGGGCAAAGGACTTTTTACGAAAAAGTCTGATAAATTTTTTTATGACTTTTTTTGTGATGTTGAAATTCAAGATGATTTTAATCCTGGTTGATCTGTTTCCCCCAATTGTTTGATGCTGGCTTTTGCATCAATAGGATCACAGTTCGACCGTCGCGGAACGGCCAAATAGTTCTTAAAAAAGATCGATGTAGCCCAAGAGTAGTTGTTTATGGGCCCTAATCCGATAAAATCAATCTGTGTCCAACCGCCATCCCGTAGGAATTTACAGGAGTTTGGAT
>CALDNG010000430.1 GCA_937915285.1 uncultured Desulfomonile sp.
ACCAGTTTTCGTAATGCTTCATCCCTGTCTGACTCCTCACGCTGTATCAGATGAAGGAGCATGTTCTGATAGGCTTCTGGAGAACCCAGGCCGTAAATGCACGAAACCGAGGCAACTATGATGACATCGCGCCTTTCAAACAACGAACGCGTGGCTGAATGTCGCATCTTATCAATTGTTTCGTTGATGCTGGAATCTTTTTCAATGTATGTGTCCGACGTTGGCAGGTATGCTTCGGGCTGATAATAGTCGTAGTAGGAGACGAAATATTCAACGGCATTTTGTGGAAATAGGGCTTTGAATTCATTAAATAATTGAGCCGCAAGTGTTTTGTTGGGGGCTAGGACCAGCGACGTTTTTCCCACCCTGGAAATGAGATTTGCCATTGTGTAGGTCTTACCGGACCCCGTTACCCCAAGCAGTACCTGATGCTGAACATTCGACAGGACACCCTCTGCAAGCTTGTCTATTGCGTCAGGTTGATCGCCCTGGGGAGAAAATTCGGAAACCAGATTGAAAATGCTCATCACTCTCCCGTGATCGGATACAGGGTATCAGTCCAGAGACGGCTTCAATATTCTTAGAGAATTACTGATTCTGTCAATAACGCTCATAAGATTTTTAAAACCCTCCGGCCTGTCTGTTATCATTAGCTGGAGTATGTGCTCATCTGCGAGATAGACCTGCGTCAGTTGAGTCAATTTTACTCCACGCTTGTCTGTAAAAGAGCAAACCAGATACTGCTGGGAACTGTCGGAGCTGGGATTACCTTCTTTCAGAACGGTCGAATCCTTGAACTCCTCCTTGAGATTCCTTTTTATGGCTTCCATGAACGCCTTGGTATCACGAGACGACTTTTTTGGTCGTTTGATTATGTCCAGGCTGATCCTGAGAGAAGCAGAAGGGTGAAAAATGTTAAGTTCATCCGGTGTAGGCGATTCCACTGACATGGTGGCCGGATATTTTATTGAGAAGCGGCCCCTGGAATCCACAAAGGTTCTAAAACCTTCCTCACCGACGTCTGAACCGAACGATGCCTGGGGAACCCATGAAAAAATCAACATGCAAAAAAAACAGAAAATGGTTTTCATATTCAGAATCCCAAAAACGATTTACAACATACCGGCCCTGGCCTTTAGTCTTTACTATCTTCCTTTTGATGGGCCTGGGCTGATTATGTCCGAGAGAGTTTGTCCTATTTCCTGAACTATCAATGCGTTAAATGAATCCTTTTTGGCCTGAAACCATTGAGCCTCGGGAGTTTCAAGGAACGTTACGAGCGCCAGAAGTTCGTCTTCATCAAAGGACTTCAGGTTGTTGGCATAGGAAAGCAGCACTGTTTCATTGACTAGATTTTTTTCTAAAACCACGTGGGGTGTGGTTCGCTCAGCGTCGGATTGATCAATTTCCTGGCCATCTTCTGAAAAGGACTTGCCGGTCAGTAGCGCCCGGACTAAAAGATCAGCCAATTCCGAGTTTGTCTCCGATGCTCTTTGTGTCTGGATCATTCTGCTAATTAGTTCGGAACGCCTTCCTTCGAGTAGCGCTGCAGTCCGTCTACTCTCCCGTATGTTCTTGAGATTGTGTGGAGCAAGGAGATCCTTTTGAACCCTGGCCAGTTTTCGACCAACACCTGTTTCGAAAAAATTCGTTACCGCCCGAATCCTGTCAGCGTCAAACGATACCTGAAACTGGTCATGAGCAATACTGAGAAGATAATCCGCGGTTAAGACCTTCCTGAACCTCCTGAAAGCTTCATTCCGCTGCGTATCGTTCGCAAAGGCGTCCAGAGGAACAGCCATCCATATAGAAGAGTGAATCTGATCAAGCTGAGAGGTGACACCAGAGGTTTTAAGCAGTTTTAAAACCAGTTCGTTCTGGTTCGCTGATGCGTGGCCAATGAAAAGAATTACAGCCAGGATCACCAACAAGATAGCTACCAGCAACGGTTGGTTTGCGTTCAGCCTGGTTGATAAAATTGGGCCCATTCCTGCTAACTGCCCTCAATTAATTGCCAGAGAATGAAATTCTTCAGGGATCTCCTGTAGCTTGCCATCAGTGCCGACTGCTACCAGAGTGATGGACGCTGTAGACAGGTAGTCCTTAGACTGTCCCTTCTTGATTATGATCTGCTTGACCATCACCCTGTATCTGGTAGTCTTATCAATCCAGGTTCTTACAACCAGTGAATCTCCATGCTGGGCCGGGGAGTGAAACGCTATTTCTATCTTATGCACCATGAAATACAATCCTTGATCATGGTAGTCAGATACTTGTCTGACTCTTTCCGACAGATACTCGGTGCGTGCTCTCTCTAGAAACCTCAGAT
>CALDNG010000431.1 GCA_937915285.1 uncultured Desulfomonile sp.
TCTAGCAAGGATGTGGATAACCATTCCTGGTATACTGCGTCAACTTACAATAGCATGCGTGTCAGTCTATACCTTAACGATCATATCGGGCATTATAACCCTTGTCCACGGCTTCAGAACAGACCCCAAGACAGTTATTTTTGTCATTCTCTACGGATTGAGTTTCTTCCATCTGTCGTGGTGTATCTGGAAGGTTTCCCTAACCTATCCTCCACAGATATCAGGTGAACATCCATCAATTGAACCTGTTTTGACAAAAAACGGATCACGATCACATTCAAGCCTGCTCCGTGAGTCTTCACTTAGTCTCTCACTTGCCATCCTGATCCTCCTTGGGGTTCTAATAACTCTCTTGGGATTATTACTGTTTCCAGTCAGCCTGGGGCTGCTGCCATTCTCGCCAGATGGGCAGTTAGGGCTGATAATGACAATTATGGCGATACAGATGATGACCATGGGAGACACCCCTCTCGGACAGTACAGGCGCTCTCGGCTAATGATAATGATTGGGTTGTCATTTGCAGTGCTTGGAATATTTTCATGCATCGTTCCGGGCGTTCTTACCTCAATGATTCAGACCCTTTTGGGCATATTGAACATTCTTGGGGGATCAGCATTTTTTGCAAGACGATTTTTTATCAAACCTGATGGAATTGATGTTTCTCAAGACGCCTCAGAGGCGCCTCCAATTTTAAAAAGACTGAACATTACCCATTTTGCGCTTAATTCGGTAAGCATAGCCTTTGGTGTATCCATGCTCCTGCCTGGGCTTATTTCTGGCCTGATTGTTGCACTAATTCTGGTGTTAAATGGCGGTATAATTTTCACATTGGCCTATCTCGCTCAGGAAATCTCAAAGATGCAGGAAAGCCCCAAACCGCAGATTGTTTGAGATCGCGTTTCTGAGCCTGACGTCCGTGCCTTTTTGGATTTAATTGCGAATGCAGGAGGTTACGCAGATGTTTCCCAGACTGTTCAGCCCGGTAAGGATAGGTGGCCTGGAATTGAAGAACCGCGTGGTTATGACGGCCATGGGTGTAAATCTTGCGGCCGCGGGAGGCGGGACAAACGACGATGTGACAGCGTTTTACGAGGCTCGGGCCAGAGGGGGAGTCGGTCTTATAATCAGTGGAGTATGCAGAATCATGGACGGAGCCGGAGCGTCTGAACCCTGCCAGCTTGCGGCCAGAAACCCGGGAGATGTGCAGGGTCTCACCAGGCTCACTGATACAGCTCATAAATACGGCGCAAAGATGTTCATCCAGTTGCAACACCCGGGACGTCAGGCCAGCTTTTCCGTTGGCGGCGAACAGCCGGTTTCAGCTTCGGCTATCACAAACCCTTTCACGGGGGAAACACCCAGAGCGCTAAGTATTTCTGAGATCCGTCAGATTCAGGATGCCTTCGTGAAAGGCGCCCGCCTCGCTCAAATGGCCGGTGTCGATGGCATAGAACTGCATGGCGCCCATGGTTACCTGATAAACAGCTTTCTGTCACCCTATCTCAACCTGCGTAAAGACGATTATGGTGGAAGTTTCGAGAACCGAATGAGGTTTTTACTGGAGATTCTAGCTGGCATACGGGCTGAGTGCGGTAAGAATTTTGTTGTAGGGGTCCGACTATCGGCTGAAGAATTCCTTGGTGATAGGGGTAACGATCTGGCTGCAAGCTGCAGGATATCGCTAGAGCTTGAGAAAGCAGGTGTCAACTTTTTGGACATCAGTTCCACAATTCCTGACAGTCCCAAGTTCACCGCCTGCATAGAGCCCGGGACAATCGAGCAGGGATGGAAGAAATACATGGCGGCTGAGATCAAGAAACATGTGAAGATTCCAGTCATAGCTGTGGCAAACATCAAGGAGCCTGCTGTTGCGGAGGCCATCCTGGAGGAGGGTTGTTGTGACCTGGTCGGTGTAGCTCGAGGGCACCTGGCTGATCCGTATTGGTGCAAAAAGGCCAAAGCCGGCAAGGCCGAGATCATTTGCAAATGTATCGGTTGCCTTGTTTGTTTCGATGAGATCGAACACGCCCGCCATGTCAAATGCTCGGTAAACCCGATCACCGGTCGTGAAAGGGAGTTCTCAAACCTTATAGAAGATGGGGCAGGGCGTGCGGTAGCAGTAGTTGGTGGCGGGCCCGCAGGATTGACGGCCGCAATAGTCTTGCAGCAACGCGGATTCCGGGTTGTACTTTTTGATCCTTCACGAAGGCTTGGTGGCACTCTCAACGTTGCTGACAAGGGTTTCTCAAGGGAGAAAATAACCCGGTATGTTGACTCCATGATCGCTCAGGTCGAGGAAATCGGCGTCGAGTTACGTCTTGGAGAGGAAGCCACTGTTGAAAAAGTCAGGGCTCTCTCACCTTGCGGAGTTTTCATAGCTTGTGGCGCCAGGCCTTTTGTTCCCAGCGTCCCGGGGATTGACGGAAAAAATGTCGTCATAGCGGAAGACGTACTTTCCGGCAGGGCAGAGTTTAAAGGCGAATGCGTCATCATCGGATCTGGCATGACAGGCCTTGAGGTCGCCGAGGTTGTTATGAGGGCCGGAAACAAGACAACTCTCGTTGACATGACGCCTGATATAGGCGCTGGAGCTAACATCATAGTAATCATGGACATCAAGGAACGAATGGCCTGTTACGATCCGGTCTGTCTGCCATCTCATCGGTTGCTGAAAGTCGCCGGGAATGGAGTGGAACTCGAATGCATGCAAAACTCTGAATCAGTGTTTCTAACGGCGGATACCGTCATCCTTGCAATGGGTATCCGGCCGAACACTGGGGTGGTGGATCGATTCAAATCGGCATTCCCGGATGCTCTGGTCATGGGTGACGCTGTGCGGGGAGGGCGGATTGTGGACGCCACACAGGACGCATACGGGCAGGCGTTCGTTTTCGAACCATAGGGCAAAATCCATGGGCGGCAGGCCCGGCTGATTGTACAGACGCCCGACAAAGGAGGATATGGACCCATGAAGAACGGCAGTTATTTCATACCTCGGGAACAGATTTATTCTTTTATGAACCCCAGCGCCATGAACAACCAGGAGGGTCTCTACATTGTCTGGGAGACCGATCCTCTTGTTGTAAGACGTGTGCTGCCGCCACAGTTGGAGCTAATTGATCCTGAGCGTCCCATTGCGATGGTGTATGTAGTCAATATTCGCGAGCCTACGTTTGCGCCCTGGTACATGGAAGGCGGCTTGAGCATTCTATGTCGCTACGGGGAATTAGTGGGAGCCTATTTCCTGAACCTACAGCTCAGCGGACCTGGCGCTCACATGGGGCTTTGCAGCGGGCGTGAAAAGGCTGGACTACCCAAGAAGATGTGTGAGCGCATAGTAGTTGAGCGCAACGGCGATTGGGCCAGCGCCCTAATTGAGAGGAAGGGCAGAACCATTTTTTCTGTAGAGGTGGAAATAGGGGCTTATAACGACCCTCTCATGGAAATGATGCGCAAGGATTATGGTCCGGGATACAGGGAAAGGGGGGCATGCCTCTTGTTCCAGTATGAGTTGGGGCAGGCCCCTGAAGGACACAGCACATTCCCCAGGATGAGTCTGGTTCACTATGACAGCGTCACTGACTTTCAGACGTGGGAACCAGCCAGTGTGAAATCGCTCCACATGGAGCCATCGCTGGATGACCCGTGGTCAGAAATAACCGTGCTCAAGCCCCTCGGCGCAGCTTATAGCGTCAATTCCAACTGGATAGCAAGCGTTTCGCCTCTGGCACAATTCGAGGGCAATGAGGCTGATAGTCTCATTTCATACCTGTTCACAGGTCGTTGGGACCGCTCTACGCTTGTTTCAGGCCGGTTCCAGCGTTATGGGCAGTTTTAAGGTTTCAGGAGGATTGCTTATGAAAGTCGAAGATATCCGAAAGATACTCGTGGTGGGTCTGGGAACCATGGGACAGAAGATAGCCCTGCAGTGCGCCCGATTCGGCTACGAAGTGATAGCCTATGACCCGATCGCCAAGTCGCTGGAGAACGCCAGAGTGAGAATACCGGCTTTTTCAGCCGATTTAGTGGCTAAAGGCAAAATGACTCCGGAAGCCTCCGAGGCGGCTCTGGCAAGGATTCGCTACACTTCAAACCCGGAAGATGGGGCGGACGCCGACCTGTTGAGCGAGTCTGTCTTCGAGGATCCAGACCTCAAGGCTAAAGTTTTCAGTCAATTCAACAAAATCTGTCAGCCCCAAACGGTCTTCACCACAAACACGTCGACATTGCTACCGTCAATGTACTCCGAGGCAACAGGCCGTCCAGCGCTTTTCGCCGCTTTACACTTCTATGGAGTGTTCGACCACCAACTGGTCGATGTCATGCCTCACCCGGGGACATCGCCGGATGTTGTTGAGTTGCTGAGGGATTTTGCCAAGAGAATCAAACAGGTTCCGCTGGTTTTCAAGAGAGAGTACCCTGGCTATGTGGCGAACGCCATCTTCGGCGCCATGAACGATGTAGCCATCAACATTGCGCTGGTTGAAAAAGTTGCTTCTGTTGAGGACGTAGACCGGGCAGTCATGCTGCACCTGGGTATGCCCTGCGGACCTTTCGGAGTAATGGACGTTGTAGGCTTGGATACTATCTGGCATGTGATGCAAAGCAAGGCCAAAATATCAGGTGATCCGGGGAGCCAGCAATTTGCCGACGATTTCAAACGTGACTACATCGACAAGGGTTGGCTGGGTGTAAAGTCAGGACGAGGCTTTTATACATATCCGGATCCGGTTTACCTTAGTCCCGACTTTCTCGGTGAGGACTGACAGATTGACCGGACCTTTTTGTATCGGCATCGGAAGAAAAATCCCTAAATAGACTTGGAATAAGTCATAGAAGCATCTGCGGCCCGGCGAAAGGACTATTTCGGATCACACATCAGGAGAGATTATGAGTAGAAACCGGCTGGTCGGTCTCATTCTGGCGCTGTCACTGTTGATGGCGCCGTATGCCTACGCATGGGAATTCTCTCTATCCGGGAATTTC